>NZ_JAOQJT010000024.1:0-741 GCF_025567285.1 Coprococcus aceti | reverse complement strand
TGTTCCTGCGCCAAACATTCCACAAAGAGCACCTATTATTGCGCCCTCTTCAACGCCACTTGCAAATCCATCAAAAAACGACTTTCCTGCTTTCACTGATGCAGCGCCATTCATTATACCAGATATTGCTGATCCCACGAGGGCCGATGTCGCTACAGACTGTGTCACTGCAGCTGCCGTAGCTCCCAGTACAGCAGGGCAGACTATCGCCACTGCAGCAGTAACCACAAGCACGCCTATGCCTATAGCCAGCTTTCCTTCACTGGTCTCATACCATGGAGTTTCAGCATATAGATTGCATAGAGTCTGTCCAGATGCCTCGAATTTTTCATTACATTCTTTATACAGATCGTATGCCTCATCCAGAATCTTCTTCAGAGTTCCAAGCCGTTCATATTCATCTGTCAACTGAGCACGATATCTGTCCAGGGATGATATATCCAGAGATTCCGCCATCTTACTTATGTATATTATGTCTCTCTGACGTCTGATATCATCAATATACTGTCCAAGTGTATCATATATCTTTGACAATCTGTAAGGTTCATCTTCAAGCTTGCCCAAGTCTACATACAAAAGAACTCCTCTATTTTCCATTATTTTCATCCCCCCTGTACTTGTCAAGTATCTTTACGATACTAACATCACACATCCCTCATCTACATGAGTATCAGTTTATCGCCATTTTCAACATGATAACTTTTCAAGGTTCTATCTGGATCCATAACCATGCCTTCTCTC
>NZ_JAOQJT010000023.1:0-3121 GCF_025567285.1 Coprococcus aceti | reverse complement strand
GCGCAGATTTGTTCACCTTGACTCTTGTGGCCGGCTGTCCGACTGTGACCTTCACCACCTTCTTGATCTTCGCATTTGACTTGAGAGAGATCGTGATATTTGCACTACCCTTTTTCACTGCTTTTATCTTGCCTGCAGAAGATACTGTCACGATCTTTTTATTGCTTGTTGAGAATTTCAGATTGCCTGAAGTCGTATTTGTCTTCAGTGTAAATGTTTTCCCCGCCTTGAGTGTAAGAGTATTACTTGGAAGATTCTTCACCGTGATACTCTTGACGGTTGATGTGGCCGCCGCATTTGCCGGAATGCTGACACCTGTAAATGTCAATGCAAATGCAAGGATCACCGCAATGACCGCCATAAACCTGTTACTTCTTTTCATAAAGTTCCTCCTTTTTCCTTAAAACATAACCTTTCCTTTTTAATACACCATATCACAATTATGAATTATGCGCATTTTTTTGTCAATCTCGCAAAATTCCCTATTATTTTGTATAAAAAGGCGAAAAGCCGGGTATACAATCTACTTATCGTATACTCAGCTTTTCGCCAGTTCTTAATATTCTAATTAAATATAAATATACTTAATAACACTTTTTACAAGGAGTATATCCCATGCTCTCTGCATAACTCTTTGATACCTTTGTCGGTCCGTTCATGCCACTACATGTCGATCTGCTGTGGTACTTCTTTCCTGTTCTCGGTATCCATACATCATTTCCAGAACCTGTTCCAATCGATCCCTGTGAACCATTTCCACTTCCGGAATTTCCAGAACTGTCGGAACTTGTGTTGTTCTTTGGTGGTGTATATTTCTGTTTTACAACCTTTATATTTGACCATTTGCCATAATAGGTTTTTACTTTTCCTTTTACCCTGACCTGTCTGAACGCTCTGACTTTTATGGTGTACGATGTCCTGTAAGTGTCAAGCAGAAGTGTTCTTGATGTTTTTCCCCTTACCGAAACCTTTCTGTATACAGAACTGTTCGTCTTTCTAAATGCCACCTGGTAACCTGTGGCGTTTTTCACACTCTTCCATGACACAAATATCTCATCATGCCAGTAATTTGCCTTTGCGCTCTTTATTGTCACCTTTGCAGGAGTTGTGGCCGCCTGAACCTCCGTCGAGCCAGATGCAAAAGCCCCGGCAAACAACATGGAAAATGCAACCATTAACACGACTACTTTTCTCATTAGTTTGTTCATAATATGATCCTCCTCACTATAATATGTGCATATCCCGTCTACGCAACTACAGCTATCATATTACTTATTATATCACTTTCCAATATATATACAAACTGTATATTGACATTATCACCACAAAAGTTAATTACCCGATTTCGGATTAGTAGTCGATATATATACATCACATGCGGATCTGATTACGGATATATAATATGTCTTGCCCGCAACACATTTATAACTCATGCAAAAATCATTTTTATTAGTTGACAGGTCGTGCTTTACATCATCCACTGCTGCCAGAATTTTTCTGTTCTCATCATACAGATATCCATACGGATCTCCTGTCGAAATTGAATAGAAGTAATATGTGCCCGTGGTTTTTGGAACAAATTTGTATAACTCTTCTTTTTCTGCATAAAATGAGGTTTTATCGCCAATCTCGATCACATCCTCAGACATTTTTGCTGTGACTGAAACTGCCTTTCTGTCTACCTTTGCAGTTATCACTCCCCGCTTACCCATTCCTTTGGCCTTAAGTGTATATGATGTTCCTGGGACAAGATAAACATACCCATTTGTACCGCATTGTCTGTCATATTCATCATACCATACTCCGATATCATCAACAGAATACTTGGCATTGTCAGGATTTACAGTAAGTTTTAATACATCTGATACAAAGTTTCTGCCAGTCTCAGACTTGTCAAATTTCTGATTATACAGATATGTGCTGTCATCTCTTATGGATATTACCACTTCATATGTACCAGGGAACAGATCCATCGAATATGAGCCATCATTTCTTGATGTAGCACCATTCCACGCAAGCTTATAAGGAGTTGCTTTATCCTGATTGTAGAACTTGATCGATACCCCGTTCAGGTTATTTCCATTTATATCCTTGACATACCCCTCAACCTTGATTGCCTTTTTAGCATTTATCTCACAGTTAACTGTGGTGCTGATCTTCGTATCGTTGTCATCCGTTATCTTTACCTTCAGGTTATATGTTCCCTCCTGATAAATTTTTCCTGTGACCCTTCCTGTTATATCAACACTCAAGCCATAGTCATCCCCGTCTATGCTATAAGTGTATTTCCCTGAACCGCCTGCGACAGATGCAGGCTTCACACTTACTGAATAATATTTATCATCCGTGCCTATCATGCCGTATTGAGGTATATAATACGCCGCGATCACCGACGAACTGCTGACATTCCATGTGATTATGTATGTAACTATATCCCCCAGCTCATCAACAGACTTAATTGTTGTTTTCGTTGTTCCTGTCTTTCTCACTGTTCCACTGAAACTGATCGCGTTACTTCCATCCGTTTTTATTGCATATTTCACACCATCAGGGAGCTTGTCTACAGTAATTTTACATATTCCTCTTGCGCGATCCACTGTAAATTCTCTGCTGAATGACTCATTCTGTTCAAGTTCATAAGTCATATAAACCCTTCTATTTGAATGATCCTTGGAATAATATGTCTCAATACTTGACTTACCTGTGCCATACAGTCCATCTACATAGACACAGACTCTCACATAATCGCTTAATGAGCATCCTCTTCTCAGCGCTATGGTGTAGGTTTTATTGTCCTTTGTCGTCACGCCGTCCAATGGAATGGTATAGTTATATGTTCCATTCAGTACCGTGCTCGCCTTTACAACAAAACTGGAAGCCGGAAGTTTCTGACTTCCCGATAATGTAACCTGCACAGTTTGTGGGTCACTGACAGTTGCAGATGCTATGGTGTTCGCTTTCGTAACTGTGACTTTGTATGTCGCCTTCTTACCTGTGCCATCTGTAGCCTTTGCTGTTATCACTGCTGTTCCTGCAGCAACCGCATATACTTTTCCTTCAGAATTTACCATGGCTACCTTATCATTTGAAGAACTCCATGCACATTTCTTATTGGTTGCAT
>NZ_JAOQJT010000022.1:0-3628 GCF_025567285.1 Coprococcus aceti | reverse complement strand
TCATCTACATGAGTATCAGTTTATCGCCATTTTCAACATGATAACTTTTCAAGGTTCTATCTGGATCCATAACCATGCCTTCTCTCGGTAACACTAATACCCAGTGCTCACGATTCACATAGCCTGTTCGCAGATACTGCGATACAACATCCAAAGTATCCGTTATCACATCACAAACCTGTGCATTCTCATTATATTGAACATCAAATTCTTGATTTATTTCTGGCATAATCAACCTGGACTTAATCATGCTTTATCTGCCTCCTGTATAACGGTATAATTATCTGCGATACATTCCGATCATCATTATCCTGTGGGATCATACCTATACCTGGTTTGTATATCTTATTTGCCTCTGTAAATGATAGATTAGTAAAATTAAAAAATGAAGTTTCAGCACAATTGCCACCCAGTTGTATTCCCATATGATATCCAGTCATAACATCATATACTTTTCGTCCACGACATTCTGACTGACTTGCTGTATCAATCAACCCTATAATGAATATGTTGTGCAGAGCGCCTTTCTCTACAACATTCTCTATAAATGGGACAATTCTTGTAATGCCTTCACTCGGCGAATACAATGTATTTAAAAACGCTCCCATATCTGCAATAAAAATGTATGTTTCCTTAAACCGGGTCATCTGGCTATATATTTCATTCTCATCATAGCCTTGTTCCTTTACCTGATTTTTAAACTTATTTCTCTCCACAAATTCTGGAACCAGCATTGTAAAGTAATCTGCCTGTGCTGCTTCGCTATCTATATACGTTGCTCCCAACAATTCCGAATCAAGCTTGAACTCATTGGAACCATGTTCTATAACAACTATATCTGCATTTCTCATCAGTGCTGCATTCATCAATAACCGCATAACATTTTTCTTACCAGTTCTTGCTCTGCCCGTAATTGTATAGCAGAATGTTCTCCTAAGGTCTATTCCATATCCCTCCGCACTTACACTGTCATATCCTATCGGCAGCATATATCCATTACACATCTGTGCAACATCATTACGCCTCTTGAATATCTCCCACGTAGGTTTTTCTGGAATTTCAGGAACACCTTCCGCTACCTCAGTAGCTCCTTCAGCCATAGATGCACACATATTGCGAAGTAACTCTATACGTTCCATATCATCGCACCTATCCGTAGCTATCGCTGTCTGGAATTCCATTACTTCTCCATCGACCTTTATGAGTCCTCTTCCCTTTAGATTTTCCGGTTCAAGCTGTGAAACTTTTTTACTCTTAAAATAAGCGAGGCTCGTCTGATTATCTTTTGCTGAAATAATTCCATATACCATCACTCTCACCACCAATCTGTAACAGATGATTTCTTGTTACAAAAAATATAAAAATATCTGAATCTTACAGAATGGAAGTTCCATAAATTAATCCATGCCAGAGAAAACAGTTGCAATATCAGTTGTGACAAAAATGGAGTATGAATTTTATCAGTCGACAACTTATTTTAAAAAAAAGCTTTAAAAGTCAGTGATAACAGGAAATTTCAAAATAAAATGGATACGTATAATTATTTCGTGACTTTTTGTCACTGATTTTCTGTCACTCTTGAAATCGGCAGTTCCATTAAAAGTTCCTTATAATATTTTGTAGAATCTCAAGTGGAATTTATTTCAGATAAAATCATAACGAATTAAGATTAGGTCATTTCAAAGAAATTCAGATTAAAACGATTGCAGTTGATATGAAATCAACTGTGAGATGATACCCCATTGGCACTGGATACATACAGATAGCAAGGTCTCTCGCTGTCAGCCTACATTGAAACGATACCTGTGAATATCAAAATATATGACCACAACAAAAATACCCATCTGTACAAGCATCCTAACATGCGATACAAATAGGTATTAGCAAACTTTTCATCTCGCAAGATGGTAATATTTCTTAGCATCTGTCTCAGCCAAATTTCTTTCGAACAACAACAGAAACATTCACAGCTTAAAAATCCCTTAGCCTGTCAGTATCAGCAATAATGCGGGCAAAACAACAATTATACGCATGCACCTGTGAATCTTCAAAGGCTGAAATTTATCTGACTGTTTTTGATATACCATCAATACCCGCAACAGACATCCCCCTGTGCTGTGCCATATGGCTGGGTAGCACCAGCATATGCAAAGATGCCAATCTTACTAATCCTGTCTCTGTTTCCAAGGATAACAACTTATATGCGTTTTATGAATACACCAATACTGATTAAATTTCTTATCCTAGGTCTTAAAATTATTCAAGATATCAGAATAAGGCATTTTCTTAACAATTAGTTGAATTGTCTTGATTTTGGCATATACTTTCATAAAAATATACTGTTGTAGATACCAGCCAAACTTGTAACGAAATCTTTTGTTATAATTTTATATCAATTGCTGAAAATGGCTATTTCACAGTATTTATGAGTATTTTAGCAAACAATAGTTCTGTGAAAGAATGAAATCTGTCTGCTTGCAATAAAGTCAGTAAAATCAATGATTTACCGTACCTTAGAAATAAATTGTCAGACAAATCCTTTTGTATACCTGGGGGCAAATTTCGCCATAAGGTGTCCTTTCCCCTTTAGGTAAATGACAAAAAGCTATTATTAATCTCTGTATGTCATTCACTTCGTGAACAGACAGAAATTAAAATAGCTTTTTGAGTTAGGGGTTTTGGAGTCCTAAAGTATAACCATAATTAAATTTATATATTTTATTCAACTACATCTTCACCATATACACCATCATTTTGATATTGCAAAATAAGATTATACATTTCTTCAACATCTAATTGGCATAACTCCGCCTCTTCATTTGTAATTTCAATTCTTTTTTTCTTTATCATATGCGCTCCTGCATCATACTGAAGATAATATTGCCCTTTGTTTTCCAGTAGACTAATACCCTCATCTTCTATAATTAACTTCATTTTAAAGCACCTCTATTCAAATAAATGTTTATATGTATATGTTCCTTCTTTCGCCGGATTAATAACTGCTTCTTTTATTCCACCACTTGTATAGCCGCCTGGTTCCCAGTATTCCGGCCATGCACCTAATTCATTGCCAGATGGAAGTCTTAAACTAGATGTGTCCTGAATTGTCACTATAACAGGATTACTTCCTAAATATCCTTTGTCTAATCCCAAAACACTTTCTATTTTAGCCACATCCCCATCTGCGTTTCGAATTATTTCACTTAGTTCATCCCCAGACATTACAAATGTACCACCTTTACCACCAATTGTTCCTGATAGCTCACTTGGCATTATTTTTACCGCACCACTTTTCTTGAATGAATTTAGATGATTATTAATATATTCCTCACTCAAATAAGTTTCTGGTAATGGTTTCTGTCCCTTTGGTGTGCCTTTTATTTTTTCTACTTGTTCAAGTGACAATCCCTCTTCTCTAAGTTTACTCCACGATGAATATTGCTTTCCATCCTCAAATGACATATTACCTAAGTTCGAATATCTTCCACCCTCACAAGTAATACTTCTTTCAGACTCCACCCGCCCTTTGCTAGTAGACATAACCCTATTCTTTCCATCTGCTTTTGACGATGACTTTCCACCCTCAAAAACTGACCGCAAAACAAATGATGTTATTGCACACTCTGCC
>NZ_JAOQJT010000021.1:0-6740 GCF_025567285.1 Coprococcus aceti | reverse complement strand
GATGTGATAACGGATACTTTGGATGTTGTATCGCAGTATCTGCGAACAGGCTATGTGAATCGTGAGCACTGGGCATTAGTGTTACCGAGAGAAGGCATGGTTATGGATCCAGATAGAACCTTGAAAAGTTATCATGTTGAAAATGGCGATAAACTGATACTCATGTAGATGAAGGATGTGTGATGTTAGTATCGTAAAGATACTTGACAAGTACAGGGGGGATGAAAATAATGGGGAATAGAGGCGTGCTTTTATATGTAGACTTGGGCAAGCTTGAAGATGAACCATACAGATTGTCAAAGATATATGATACACTTGGACAGTATATTGATGATATCAGACGTCAGAGAGACATAATATACATAAGCAAGATGGCGGAATCTCTGGATATATCATCCCTGGACAGATATCGTGCTCAACTGGTAGACGAATATGATCGGCTTGGAACTCTGAAGAAGATTCTGGATGAGGCATACGATCTATATAAAGAATGTAATGAAAAATTCGAGGCATCTGGACAGACTCTGTGCAACCTATATGCTGAAACTCCATGGTATGAGACCAGTGAGGGAAAGCTGGCTATAGGTATAGGTGTGCTTGTGGTTACTGCTGCAGTGGCGATAGTCTGCCCTGCTGTATTAGGGGCGGCGGCCGCCACGGTAACACAGTCTATAGCGACATCTGCTATTATTGGTGCAGCTACGTCAGGTGTCATGAATGGAATAGCTTCCATGAATTCCGGCAAGTCATTTTACGATGGATTTGCAAGTGGTTTTGAATCTGGAGCAATATTGGGTGCAATCAGTGGTGGATTAGGAGCCGGGATATCGGCAGTTGCAACCGGGGCAGAACTGACAGTAGGAAGAATAGTGGCAGTAAAAGCTGTGAATATGATATCTGATGCGACTGTAGATAGTGTGGTATACGCGTATCATTCAAATAAGTATGATAAAGACTTTACTGGCGGAGATATAGTTAAGACTTGGGTAAAAAGTGCGGCAACATCGTTTGCTATGCAGTCTGTTGGAGGCGGAAAGTCATCGTCAAAGACGGATGGTGGGAATGGTGTTATATCTACAGGCAAAGGACGGGGGGAGCCTGAAGGTAGTTTTAAATGTAAGAGTGGTAGTAAGACGGGGACTGTATGGGATAATATTACTAGTACAGCTGACAATATGCCTGCTACTGAAATACCTACTACATTTAAAATTGATTTGGATGGAAACATTAATTATGTGAATTCTGAAACAGGAACGAACACATTATGGACAAATTCAAATGCAACCAAACATATGGGTGAGTATGTAAGTAGATTTGGAGACGAGAGTTGGAGCATTGGAACTAGAAGCCAAGTGATGTTAGAAAGTTATTCTGCATCACTGAATAAAGCGATGGAGACGATAGGCACAGAGGCACCTGGAAGATATTTTGGTACATATGGTAATTGGGAACTTGGTATTAATACTGAAACTGGTGTAGTATATCATGCAAGGATGATTAATTAGAAAGGCGAAAAAGGTGAAGTTTGAAAAAGTATTTAATAATAAAAAATATATTCGAAAAATAGAAGGTATGGGAGAGGGGCTTGTTTTATTTGAAATATCAGTTATTGATAAAAGAATAGGACAAAACTACCATTTGTTTTATGAGGATAAGCGCAAGCCTCCGTTGGACATAGCAATTAATCCAGAAGATGGAATGATAGAGTATGTTAGCTATTTTGTTCAAGATGAAATAATTAATAATATTAGTGATATTCCCGTAATTATAAATGAGGGTATGGGAATTAGTATATGTAATAAGGATTTCAATGAGAACAATATGAATGTTACCTTAGATGGGAAATTTAAAATCTGGAAGTCAGAAAATGCAATTTTAATATTAAGAGATGATATTGAAGAGTGTGTTCTAAATGCATATAGGATTAATGATTCAAATAATTTATTGTTTTTAGACGATTATTTCGTTGGGATAGAATTTAAAAATTTGAATCAAGAAGAAATGAAAGAAATTAAGAATTCGAAATGTTTATTATAAAATATTGTTTTTAAATTATTAGATTAAAGGAGCAGTTTTAAAGATATTTCAACAAATAGGATGGTATATTTATAATCCACAGGAGAAGCCCCAATATTTGCCAATTGGTGAAGACGAAGAGTATGATTGGAAACGTGACGAGATAGAAGACATGGTTTTAGTCAATAGATAACATCAAAATGAGAAAAACTAAATGATTGCTGACAAAAACAATGGGTGATGTGATACTATTGTTTGACAATAATGTAAAGGAAAAGGTGTTGTGTCGCAGGAAGATGATGTTGGAGCTGCGGGCGTTGGAGAAGCTGCGAAAGATAGCAGAGATGAGCTTGAAGACATTTTAAAAGCACTTGAAGCTGGTGATTCTGACAAGCATGGACCCAATATGAAGATCATTATAGGTGTAATAGCTGGGATCGTATTGGTTTCAGTTGTGTTAATCATTATAATGGTTAACAGGAAATCTGTTGTGCCTGATTTTGTTGGGCACACGACGGCAGAGGCAAAACAAATTGCCGGAGAGGCTGGTGTAACGCTTGAGGAGAAAAAAGAATACAGTTCTGAGGTAGAAGAAGGATGCGTTATCTCACAGGATATAGCCAAGGGAATGAAGGTGAAACGTAAGGCTTCAGTTGGAATAACGGTCAGTAAAGGCAAGGTGATGACAGTTGTGCCGGAATTTGTTGGTGAAACTCTGGATGATGCCAGAGCTATGGCTACAGAGGCTGGTATAGAGCTTGAAGAGAGAAGATAAGGTACACAAGTTCAAACGAGAATGTACTCAAGGTCAATGACAGAGGAGTCATAACAGCCACAAAAACGGGTACAGCCCAAATAACAATATGCGCTAATAATAAGACAAAGTCAAATTATAAGCCATGTTCGAAAACAATCACTGTTAAGGTAAGAAAGTCTCAGAGCATACAGATAAAGAGCAAAAAGACACAATATAACTATAAGAAGGGCGTGAAGAGAAGCACAGGAGCTTCAGCAAAGGGCGGAGTCAGACTTACATATAGTTCATCCAATCCTAAGGTTAATTCCAGAAAAACCTACGTGGGAGATATTCAAGAGGCGTGCTTTTATATGTAGACTTGGGCAAGCTTGAAGATGAACCTTACAGATTATCAAAGATATATGATACACTTGGACAGTATATTGATGATATCAGACGTCAGAGAGATATAATATACATAAGCAAGATGGCGGAATCCCTGGATATATCATCCCTGGACAGATATCGTGCTCAACTGGTAGACGAATATGATCGGCTTGGAACTCTGAAGAAGATTCTGGATGAGGCATACGATCTGTATAAAGAATGTAATGAAAAATTTGAGGCATCTGGACAGACTCTGTGCAACCTATATGCTGAAACTCCATGGTATGAGACCAGTGAAGGAAAGCTGGCTATAGGCATAGGCGTGCTTGTGGTTACTGCTGCAGTGGCGATAGTCTGCCCTGCTGTACTGGGAGCTACGGCAGCTGCAGTGACACAGTCTGTAGCGACATCGGCTATTATTGGTGCAGCTACGTCAGGTGTCATGAATGGAATAGCTTCCATGAATTCCGGCAAATCATTTTACGATGGATTTGCAAGTGGTTTTGAATCTGGAGCAATATTGGGTGCAATCAGTGGTGGATTAGGAGCCGGGATATCGGCAGTTGCAACCGGGGCAGAACTGACAGTAGGAAGAATAGTGGCAGTAAAAGCTGTGAATATGATATCTGATGCGACTGTAGATACTGTGGTATATGCATATCATTCAGACAAGTACGATAAGAGTATTACTGGTGTAGACATAGTCAAGACTTGGGCAGCGAGTGCTGTAACATCGCTTGTTATGCAGTCGATTATGGATGAATGTAATGATAGGACTCAATCACCAGATAAGAACAGTAATTCAATTAATTTTAAGAATTCGTTGGATAATCAAAGTAAAGCTAATAGTAATAAGCCCACAAATACAGTCACATATAGACGTGTTCAAGGAGGAACTGGAGACAAAGCAAGTCAACAGAGAATATTAATTGATAGTGAAGGAAATGTATATATAAATAAGAAAAATGTAAATTTGAATGTTAGTGTGGATAACGGAGAGCATTCGCAGTATTATATAGAAAATAAACGACCTGGTGCTGATATTTATGAATTTGAAGTTCCTAAATGGTTAGATGATATGGTAAACGAGTATATCGTGCCGGAAAAGAATTATAGAACAAATCCTTTAAATCAGGGGAGATGTGCGCCAAAGCTAAATGATCCCACAACTCCTGGAAGATGCATAGAATTTCCTGCACCGTGGATTGAATGGATTGAGGAATATGCTACAAATGGAAGAATAATAGCAGGAGGGGGGTAGGTGAAAGATAAGAAATAGAATAAGGTAAGCTTAAAATTGTTGAAAAAAATAATTGGAGGATTGGTTTAATGAAAAAAACGATTTCGATAATGACAGAGGAGTTTGTAAATGAAAAAACAGGCGAAAGCGTAGAGGGTATAACTATAATGATTGATGGAGTTATAAAAGATTTATTTGATATTATTAAGCATGAAAAAAAAGAATACAGCGATAACGTAAGTATAGTTCAGGATGCTTTAATGAAAGGTTTAGAAGAAATAAAAAATACTATATAAGCTAAGGTAATTATCATAGAATTTGCGATTTGCAAAAATACATTGTTTCCATAACAATTAGTATAGTGGAAACAATGTATTTTTTATAGTAACATGAGAAAAAAACATGCTGATTGACTATGTTGGACACACTACGTCAGAGGCAAAACAAATTGCTGGAGAAACAGGTGTAACACATGAGGAGAAAAATACGTATTTAAAGAATCGCAGATATTATTTTGATGCTGTTACCAAAACAATGGTTAGAAGTATGTCGGTTTTAGATAGTGGAACAATAGATGGAATGGCTACGGATGAAAATGGGAAGGCTTTAATATTACTGATATCAGATCATCTTGATTGGAAAAATGAGTATGATCATTTACTAAGACTACAAGAAAAAATAAATTCTTATATTACATTCTGCGAGGAACATCAATATAACGAATTTTATGAAGAAGATTTAATAGAATATGCTGTTTTTGAAATCCATTTTAAGTATGAACCAACAAAAAAGGCTATGGATTTTTTAGAACAAGTACAGCGGCAAGTAAATGAACTCGGAATAACAATCGAATGCCATATATAGAATGGGTATTCGTGAGAGAATGCATTGTTCTCATAGCAATTAATGCGTAGGAAACAATGCATTTTTATAATCAAATAGAGAAAAACTAAATGAATGCTGATAAAAAAATAGACGATGCAATACTATTGTTTGATGATGCCATAAAGGAGATGGTGTTGTGTCGCAGGAAGATGATGTTGGAGCTGCGAGTGTGGGAGAAGATGCGAAGGATAGCAGAGATGAGCTTGAAGACATTTTAAAAGCGCTTGAAGTTGGTGGTTGCTAACTTAGATATAGCGCTGTCGTTTGCACCGACAGACTTATGTGCGAGAACTCTTAATTCTTTGACCTGCTCTTTGGTAAAGTGTCCGTGCGAGTCCACTTTGAGCAGATTTGCCAGATGAGTCATATGCATGGAAGCTATCAGCGTCGTTTGTGAATTTGAACGGCTCAATGAGTATTTCATCGTCCGATGAAATTGTAGCGGCGAAATGGTTGAGTTTGGCAATATCAATGCCTACAAAAATTTTCATGAGGTTGTACCCTTTTATAAAGTCTGATACCATGATGTCCACCATCGATTATCATCGTAGACTTGATAGAAATAAGTAATCGGAGTGAAAAACACTCCAGTTGAGTAGTCAAGCTACAGAAAAAATGAAAAGTTCATAGTATATGAATTGTATTGAATCAAGACATTAAAAGAAATATGTGATAATTATCTTTCTAATGTTGGATTTCAGGATCCGGAGGAGTTTGAATTTGTTGACAAATACCTGAATGAGGGGATTAATGGACAATAGAGGAGTTCTTTTGTATGTAGATCTTGGCAGGCTTGAAGATGAACCTTACAGATTGTCAAAGATATATGATACACTTGGACAGTATATTGATGATATCAGACGTCAGAGAGATATAATATACATAAGCAAGATGGCGGAATCTCTGGATATATCATCCCTGGACAGACCCTGTGCAACCTATATGCTGAAACTCCATGGTATGAGACCAGTGAAGGAAAGCTGGCTATAGGCATAGGCGTGCTTGTGGTTACTGCTGCAGTAGCGATAGTCTGCCCTGCTGTATTAGGGGCGGCGGCCGCCACGGTAACACAGTCTATAGCGACATCTGCCCTCGTGGGATCAGCAATATCTGGTATAATGAATGGCGCTGCATCAGTGAAAGCAGGAAAGTCGTTTTTTGATGGATTTGCAAGTGGCGTTGAAGAGGGCGCAATAATAGGTGCTCTTTGTGGAATGTTTGGCGCAGGAACAGCAGCCATGATGACTGGTGCAGAGATGACGGTCGGTAATGTTTTTGCTGCCAGAGTAATAAATGCTGTTGGGGATGCAACAATAGGTACAGCTACATACATATATCATGAAAACAAATATGATAAAGCAATAACAGGCGGAGATGTAGCCAAGACCTGGGCAGAGTGTGCAATAACATCATTTGTTTTGCGGTCAGTTTTTGAGGGTGGAAAGTCATCGTCAAAAGCAGATGGAAAGAATAGGG
>NZ_JAOQJT010000020.1:0-7135 GCF_025567285.1 Coprococcus aceti | reverse complement strand
GGCATTTTGAGATTGAGGAGGTTATTATGATTGAATTTAAGAAATATCTGCCGATCGGTTCGGTTGTGTTATTAAAGAACGCAAATAAAAGGTTGATGATATATGGAAGACTGCAGAAGGCAGAGGATTCAGATAGCGTAAGGGATTATATAGGATGCCTGTATCCAGAGGGAAATATATCTACAAAACAGACGTATATGTTTGACCATGACCAGATAGAACGGGTATATTTTGTTGGATTTCAGGACCCGGAAGAGTTTGAATTTGTTGACAAATACCTGAATGAGGGAAATAATGGAAAATAGAGGAGTGCTTTTGTATGTAGACCTTGGCAGGCTTGAAGATGAACCATACAGGCTGTCAAAGATATATGATACACTTGGACAGTATATTGATGATATCAGACGACAGAGAGACATAATATACATAAGCAAGATGGCGGAATCTCTGGATATATCATCCCTGGACAGATATCGTGCTCAACTGGTAGACGAATATGATCGGCTTGGAACTCTGAAGAAGATTCTGGATGAGGCATACGATCTATATAAAGAATGTAATGAAAAATTCGAGGCATCTGGACAGACTCTGTGCAACCTATATGCTGAAACTCCATGGTATGAGACCAGTGAGGGAAAGCTGGCTATAGGTATAGGTGTGCTTGTGGTTACTGCTGCAGTGGCGATAGTCTGCCCTGCTGTACTGGGAGCTACGGCAGCTGCAGTGACACAGTCTGTAGCGACATCGGCCCTCGTGGGATCAGCAATATCTGGTATAATGAATGGCGCTGCATCAGTGAAAGCAGGAAAGTCGTTTTTTGATGGATTTGCAAGTGGCGTTGAAGAGGGCGCAATAATAGGTGCTCTTTGTGGAATGTTTGGCGCAGGAACAGCAGTCATGATGACTGGTGCAGAGATGACGGTCGGTAATGTTTTTGCTGCCAGAGTAATAAATGCTGTTGGGGATGCAACAATAGGTACAGCTACATACATATATCATGAAAACAAATATGATAAAGCAATAACAGGCGGAGATGTAGCCAAGACCTGGGCAGAGTGTGCAATAACATCATTTGTTTTGCGGTCAGTTTTTGAGGGTGGAAAGTCATCGTCAAAAGCAGATGGAAAGAATAGGGGTATGTCTACTAGCAAAGGACGGGTGGAGTCTGAAAGAAGTATTACTTGTGAGGGTGGAAGTAAGACAATTAATCCTAAAGAAATAAGATATAGTCAATCGTCTGTAAATGGTTCAAGTGAGATTATAGATAGCATGAAGAAGAATGGGTGGAAGGGTGACCCGATTGATGTGGTAGAAATGCCTGATGGAATATATACAACAATAGATAATACACGTGTTGTATCTGCAAGAGAAGCTGGTATTAATGTTAAAGCTAATGTGCATGGATATAATGATATTTTACCTGAGGAATATATCGAGAGATTTACAACTAAGAAAGGTGTTCCTGTTACATGGGGCGATGCAATTAGTCTAAGAGTTGGAAAACAAAAGGCATCTTTTAGAAATAGTAATCCATTTGGAGCGTTTGATATGGATACAATAAAGTAGGAGGCAAACATGGAAATATATGATGTAAGTAAAGTATATCAAGAATTTAATTATCCCAAAGAGTTTTTAAAAATTGTTGAACTAAATCTGGTGGACTTTGATTTTTGGTACTTAATGAGCAAAGAACAGGTTGAAAAAAGAATTAAAGGATTAAAGGAACGTTATCCAGATAGAGAACTTGTTCCTTTTGCTAGAAGAGATGATAGTGATGATATAGCTTGTTTTGATATTAAAAAAAATAGTAAAGTCCAAATTATTCATGATTTTGCAAGTGCTGGATATGAACAGAGAAAAGAGTATAATACTTTCTGGGAATGGTTTAAGGAAGCAATACAGGAAATGATAGATGAGGAAGAAGCAGATGATTAATTATGAAGAATTAAGCAAAGAAGTATCGTATGCACTTCGTCATGCACCTTGGGAATATGAGTTGGAGATGGATGAAGAAGGTTGGGTGTCAGTAGAACAATTAGTGGATGCTCTGAATAAGGATATGAAATGGATAGGTACATCAGAAGACGATTTATTAGTTATGATAGATAAATCAGAGAAGAAGAGACATGAAATAAGCGGTGGAAAAATCAGAGCATTTTATGGTCATTCAATTCCGATGCACATAAAGAAAGAAAAAATGATACCTCCAGATATTTTATATCATGGTACGGCTAGAAGATTTTTATCAAGTATAAAAATTAATGGCCTATTACCTCAAGGAAGACAATATGTTCATTTGTCACAAGATATTAGTACAGCACAGAGTGTTGGATTAAGACGTGATAATAAACCATGTGTTTTGCAAATTGATGCAAAAAGAGCTTGGGAAGATGGAATACTTTTTTATTTTGGAAATGAAAAGGTATGGTTAGCTGATGTAATACCAAGTAAATATATAACAGAAATATAGTTGATAGAAGCCAGTAGATTTAAGGGTGGAAGTACAACAATAGATGATGTTACAGAAATGGATTGGTATAATTATTATAGGGATACATATGGGAAAGAAAATGTGTGTTGGGAAAGTTGTAATCCATCAGAAGTAGCGTCCGCTTGGCAAGGTAGTTATCCCTATACTGGTGTGGATGCCTATACGAATATAACATTACATGATGGTGATATAATCTATATGGGCGAACCATTCCCAACGGGGTATTCTATAACATCAGAAGTAGCGCAGACTATAGGCAATGATGCTCAAAAGGTCTTTGGAGGATTGCAAGTAAAACCATATTATGAAAAAGGAATGGCTTATGCAGAATACAGAAGTAAGTTAACTCCTTACAAAGTTCATGGAGAACTAAATGTGGCAGATGGAGTCGCTTTGAATAATCCGCAATTTGGTCAAGGAGGATTAGCGCAAAGATTTGACCCTAATTTTGATTTTAATTGTGCTAATGGAGTACTGGAAAAGTATATATATCCAAGGAGCCAATGGAATTAAATAAAGAAAAGTTCTGGACTACTATTTTTTGTGATAATAAGATAATATCAAAAGTTGAATTAAGTAATGCTGAAGAGAAGTACAAAATGAATTATCAAACAATGAATGATGATATTCTGAAAGAATTAAGAAAACATAATAATGATTTTTTGAAAAATGAATTAGGAATTCCAAGTAATGAAGGTATTACAGGAATAGAATATGATTATGCATGGGGAAAAATATTTTCATATTATGATAATAAATCATCGGAGACAGGCATTGTGATTGTTTATATTTAATTATGGTTATACTTTAAGACTTCCTTAGAAGTAAAATCTGATATGTAATGACCTCTGGTCAAGTACAAGTTAACAGAAATCACCACAAAACTTTATTTAGTTGTCTGAAGGCACCCGGAAAGAGCCTCGGAGTATCAGTTCCCGGCATTGGCCACTCTGATATACGTGGATTGGTTACCGACAGGTCAATGGTCCGCCGTGAGCTCTACCGTCTAATTGCGTGGATCACAGATTTCTCTGTGCCAACATAGATTTATCGCAGATAGCTCGAACCTTGAAATGGCCGAAGCCCTTTCAGGATGTCTTCAGTTGTTACTTTAGTTACTGGCCAGATGTATGTGGCGCAAGCCATCTTACATCTGCTTGATTACCTGCTATAACAGCGGGATGATGATGTCAAGGCTGCGAAGCACCGCTGGCAGCGGCCTGGTCTTGATATCGGCAGCACGATGTTATACCTGTATCAGGTGATATGATCAGTCATCATGCCCCACATGAAACAGGCAAGCTCACGCGCAATCGCTGTTTTAGCTACATTGTGTTTCTTACTTTTTCCAAGAACCATTTTGTAGTATCGGCGTCTTAAGCGTTCATTGGCTTTATCTGCATAAGCAATAACCTGTGGTGAATTACCGGCTTGACGTGATTTCAGTTCCTTTGATTTGAATCCTATCTGACCACGGGCATAGCACTGGGAAGCTTCTGTAAGGAGCATACGCACATGACGATTTCCGGCTTTGGTAATGCCAAGCCTTGTCTGTTCATCACCGCTGGAATCCTCACCCGGTACAAGTCCCAGGTAGGAAGCAAATTTCTGTGCAGAAGCAAAACGCTGAAAATCGCCAACCTCAATCAGAACAGATAATGCGGTGTGAGTCTTGATACCGATGAAACAACAGAGTTTCTTAACCGATTCTCTGTATTCATCCTTGGAGGCAAGCTCCTCAATGCGTTTATCCAACCGTTCAAGCTTATCGCTAAGGGTAGTATAGGTCAGCAGATATTCGTCGAGGATTTCCTTATAAAGTGCCTCAGGCTTTAATGACTTAAGCCATTTGATGTGCGCTGCTGTCCAATGACTGTTTCCATCATAGCGATAGTTGTGGCGAAGACAAAATGCAAGAATCTGCTGCTTGACCTTTTTCAGTGCCAGTTTATGATCATCCCTCATACGGAGGAATTCTTTTGTTTCCTCGTCCGTTGCTGTAGGGATATGAACAGGACTGTAATTATGCTGTGCCAGACATTTGGCAATGATTTCAGCATCACGCCGATCAGTCTTAATTCTTCTTCTGCTGCACTGCTCAAGCATCGTTGTTGGCGCAAGTATCACACAGTTAACATGATGCTCTATTAATTGATGATATAAAGTATAACCGAGGCAACCCGCCTCATAACCGCATATAAAGTTAGCATCGTTTCCGTAGACGGTACGAAGAAACTCCAGATATTTCAGAACATTTTTGTAATCAGCTTCTGTTCTCTGGAAGTGGGAACCTTTCTCTGCATCGATTGTGTACGCACAAAATGTAAAACTTTCTTTGTGTACATCCATTCCTACGTAAACTGTGTTATAATTCATTTGATGACCTCCCTTTGTATGCGGTAATCCCTGTTACCATTGACTTTGACAATCTTTAGTATACAGGTAAATCCACGAACCTACAATGTGGAGGTCATTACATATTGTCTAATAAATCCAACTACCTCCATAACCATTGCCGAAGGCAAAACTTTTCGGTGACCGATTATTATGAATCGAGTCAGAATTCCGTAGAGGAATTCATAGGTTAAAGCGAAATTTGCCCCTAGGTATACGAAAGAACAAAACTTCATATTAAGTTCCAATTGACCGATATAAACGCACTTTTCATAACAAAAAAATTTGTTGTGAAAGGTGCGTGTTTTTTATGAAAATAAAGAAAGTTAACTCAGATGCCATTAAACTATACGAGACCAATATGGTAAAATTGAAAACTGCTGGAAATACCCGAGAAGTCCAGTTTATGGCTGGAAATAATAATCAATAATGCTTTTGACATAAATAAACAAATTTTGTCAAAATGTGGCTGTTAGTTACAAAAATATAAACAAATAAATTTAGAAAAACAAAACCATTGTTGACAAAACGATTTAAAAGATGTAATACTAAAAATGCAAAATAATTGAATGGAGAAAGATTATGTCGGATAAGATAAATGTCGATACAAGGAAGCTGCACACAGATCTTGTGATTATACAGGACTGTCTGGATCAAAGCACAATTGACAGACGAAACATCCAGAATGATTATCAAGATCTTATTAAAGAATGGAAAGGCCCTGCAGCAGACTCATTTAATACAAAATTTGAGAACAGCGATAGTAAAGTAAAATCCATGTATGAGGATCTTCAAAAGAAAGTGGACTCATTGCTTGATGTATGCAATACGTTTGAGACTTGTGAAAAAAATGTAATTGCTCTGATTGGCTAGGGTGCTTAATAACGGAGGGAAAGTATGTATGTTGAGACGGTGAAAGTACCGATAAATAAACTGGAAACATTTCATGATACCTTGATCAAGGGGGCAACAGATCTGGGAAATCAGTATGATACGATCATATCAACCTGTGGCAAGATACAGGAATATTGGGAGAGTGAAGGCTGGGCAGATATTTATTCTGATCTTGTATCGAAGATGGATACTATGCAGGCATTTATGGAGGATATGTATTCGTATGGTGATACATTGGGTGAGGTTATAGGAAACTACATCACTGCTGAAGTTGTGAATGGTGATATGACCTCATCGTTACCAGATAACATAATTCGCTGAAGGGATGTAAGCACATGGAAAAAAAGATTAGTGATTTGGACTATTCAGAAATAGCAGCGGCTATAAATGGCTACTTGAATTCAGAAGCAAGTATAAAGCAGTATGTTTTATCTGATTTGGGAAGTGAAGTCGAGACTATAAGAAAAAACTGGAAAGGGGATGCAAGTGACAAATATATTGGAAAACTCGANAGCACTTGAAAATTTAGGCGTGGGTATGAGCCGGGAGGCTTCAAATATATACCAAAATCAATAATAGAAGGAAGGATCAAGTATGGGAGCATTTTCAGTAACATCGTCAGAGATGACGAAAAGAACAACAGAGCTTCGCTCGAAAAATCAGTCTCTTAAGAAGCAGATAACCAAGCTCAGAGACAGTAAGGAGGCTCTGAACAGTACATGGGATGGTAGCGCGAAAAAAGCTTTCAGCTCTGCAGTTGAGAGTGATGTTTCACAGATGACAAATTTTAGTAATCTGATAGAACAGTATTGTTCAGCGCTGGACAATATAATAGCTAATTATGAAACTACAGAAGCCACAAATGCAAATACAGTGGCTCAGAGAAAGTATTAAAGGGAGGAAAATACAGATATGTCAGATATGAATTTGAAAGTCACCCCGGCGGAACTGGAGGCTAAGGCTGCTGATTTTAAATCAGTTATGACTCAGACGAAATCGTTGACAGATGATATGATGAATGATGTCACTGGACTTTCATCATCATGGACAGGAGATGCGTCTGCATCGTATATAAACAAATTTAGAAAACTGCAGACGGATATGGATACCATGGGCCGAATGATTAATGAACATGTAAATAATCTTACAGAACTTGCTAAAGAATATACGACAACAGAGAAAAAGAATGCAGCGGCAACGGAATCGCTTGCAGCAAATATTATTTCGTAGGAAAGAAGTGCCATCTCTGATAGCTATCAGAGATGGCATTTTGAGATTGAGGAGGTTATTATGATTGAATTTAAGAAATATCTGCCGATCGGTTCGGTTGTGTTATTAAAGAACGCAAATAAAAGG
>NZ_JAOQJT010000002.1:487576-527007 GCF_025567285.1 Coprococcus aceti | reverse complement strand
TACAATTCAACACACATCATTTTAAACTCATAACTATAACGCATAAAAATACCCTCCTTACTGGTTGTCCAGTAAAGAGGGTACATATCAGCGATACGGCGCTTTTTTGTTACCCGGAAGCGACAAACAGCGGCTTTTGAATGGTTGGCGGTAAAGGATACCGCCGCTAAAATAAAGCCGCTCATATCGAAAGAAAACGCCCAAAATCGCCCAGAAAAATGACAGTTCGGAGAGGCTTTGGGCGTTTCTGCATTTCGGGAGCAAATCGGCAATTAGGCAGCACAAAGGAGGTGCTCGCTATGCCCCGTATGCCGAAATACCTCAAGGAAGAATGGGCGTTCTTTCTTGATGAGCGTGGCAGGAAGAAATACAACGAGCTTTGTAGGAAATGCGAAAGGAGCTGCAAGCAGCGTTTCCTACTATCAAAGACAGTATTTCAATGCGTCCTCTGCCGTGGAACGATTGCAGGAACGGTATGACCGGCTCAAAGAAAAATGCCAGCCGTTTTTGCAGGCACTGGAACACTTTCCAAAGCTGGTGGAGATCTTTGTGAAGAAGGTCAAGGAGCTTTTCAGTATCAAGGAAGCGCAGGAGCGCAAGGAACGGGAGGACAGAGCAGCCGCCCGAAAAGAACAATCCAAACACCGTCGGGGCAGAAATGATTGGGAACGGCAATGCCGCCAAGCTGGACATCCGAGAGTAGCATCCGAACCACGAGCGCTGCGGGAAGGGTATCACGCTCACGGAGGACGAGGGCAGAAATCTTTACGCAGCACTCAAGGCAATCTATGAAAAGGAATAATCCTTTTTCGGCTGGTAACGGGGCGTTCGGAAACGGACGCCCCTATTTTTACGGAGGGAGGTGATGACCGTGGAGGATATGAAAACCGGCTTTGTAGAGAGAATCGGCGGCACCATTTTCGTTGTCAACGCAATGCCCGCAGAGAACGCAAAGCATACGCAGGAGGAGCTTGTAAAGGCTCTGATTGCAAGAGAAGCAATGGCTTTGCAGGAAGCAGATGTTGCCTGATTGCCAACACGACACCTAAAGGTGCCACCCCATCTGATCCGTTCTGGGAGAAAGCAGGGTAAGTCGTCAAAACTGGATACAAGAATGAAGTTTTTACAGGAGAACAATCCTCTTGGAGCTAATCATCCGGCGGTAAAGCAGTATAACAAATGTATGAGAGGTGCCGGAGATACCGTTAGTTCTATTATTATCAGTGCAAATTCCAGACTGGCATTTCTTGAAAATAAACAGGTACTCAGGCTGCTTTCAAAAGATGATCTTAATCTGCCTGAAATAGGGATAGGAGTAAATGGGGATGGTGAAACAAAGACAGCTCTGTTCTGTGTAATTCCAGATAGTGATAAATCATATAACTTCATTATCGGAATGTTATATACACAGATATTCCAGGAGTTATATTATCAGGCAGATTTCAATTGCGGTGGCAGATTACCGATTCATGTGACATTCATGCTTGATGAATTTGCAAATGTTGCATTGCCGGATGATTATATCCTTGACGAGATTGCCAAGTTTGTTGCTGTGCCACATAATTCCTGTCGGAGCTTTTCGGGGACAGTCGCTGTACGCCCAAGCCTTAATATCTGCAGGAGAGCCGACGATATATGTTTCCGTATCTTCAGTAAAATCAACAATTATGCCAACCGAAGCAATATCTGCGCAATGTTCAAAAAAATTCATCATAAAAGTTTATTTCTTACCATATAAAGTTGTTTTTCAAATTATCATTCTTGGAAATTTTCCTGTACTCACTCGGTGTGATCCCTGTTCTTTTTTTGAATATCTTCATAAAGCATATCTCATTTCCGTATCCGCAGAGGTCGGATATTTCCTTAACGGTCATATCGGTGGTCGAAAGATAATATTGTCCTGTCTTGATCTTTGCGGATAAAATATCTTCATAGCAGCTTATCCCGAATTTCCGTTTGTATATTGCCTGAAGATATGACGGACTCAGATTCATTTTTTCAGCAAGCTGATATATATTGCTGTAGCTCCCTGCATTACTGTAAATATCGGTGCGGAGCATTTCAAGAGCGGAAATGCGGCTTTTATCGCTGTCAGGGTTTATGCTGCTTTCGGATATTTTCATAAGTATCATCTGCATAAGCATATTTTCGTACTGTTTCCTGTTGGTCGAATCGGCTACATTTTCACGGCATAATATCGTAAGCAGCTCTTCAATTGCAGGAATATCCGCCGAGGTGATAAGCGTGTCAGTTTTTATCCCATTCATAAGCTCGGTATCGTCCGTATCAAAATGGACAAAGTGATTAACATAACTTCCGCACAGAGTTTTGTAATGCTGCATTGTTCCATTGCTGTATAAAATGAGGCTGTTGGGAGAAACGGTTATTTCTTCACCGTTTTGTATCAGAACAGCGGAGGTCTTGAAGATAACAAGAAGATTATCTCCCGAACCATCCGGTCTGCATATTTCAAAATTCCCTTTATGTCTTACATTCTGACAGACTGTGTTTATACTTATCATATCATCACCTCAAAGTACGAACGGTTAGTATAATAATACTATAAGTCATTGCAATACCAAAGTCAATGACTTACATTGATAATATAATAATTCAGTATGCAGCAGAGGTATAATATGAAAAAAATATCAATAGTAATAAATGCAGACGACAGGCTCGGACATATCTCTCCCGAGATATACGGACATTTTTCCGAGCATCTCGGAAGATGTATCTACAACGGTATATATGTGGGTGAAAATTCACCTATTCCGAATACAGACGGAATAAGGAATGATATCATCGAGGCGTTCAGAAATATAAAAGCTCCAGTTTTCCGCTGGCCCGGCGGCTGCTTTGCGGAAGAATATCACTGGCAGGACGGTATCGGTGAAAAAGCCTTGCGCCGAAAGATCGTGAACACGAACTGGGGCGGAGTTACGGAGGATAATTCTTTCGGTACACACGAATTTATGCGCTTCTGTGAGCTTGTTGGCTGCAAGCCTTATATAAACGTCAATGTTGGCAGCGGCAGTGTTCGTGAAATGTCCGAATGGATAGAATATATGACCTCAGATGCGGAATCGCCTCTCACAGAGCAGAGAAAGAAGAACGGCAGAGCCGAGCCGTGGAAACTCGAATACCTCGGTGTCGGCAATGAAAACTGGGGCTGCGGAGGAAATATGCGTCCCGAATATTACGCCGACGTTTATAAAAGGTATCAGACGTTTTGCCACAATTATTCGGGAAACAGACTTTACAGAATAGCCTGCGGTCCAAGCTCTGCCGACTATAACTGGACAGAAGTCATGATGAAAAATCTTGACAGCAATAATGTTGATGCTATCGACCTGCATTATTATACGATGCCCGTATGGCCCGAAATGGAATCAGCCACCGATTTTGACGATGAGCTTTATTATAAAACTATCGCTGCAGCGAACTTTTCCGATGAGCTTATCACAAGACATTCGGAGATAATGAATCGCTATGATCCCGAAAAGAAAATAGGACTTGTAATAGGCGAGTGGGGCTGTTGGCATAAGGTAGAAGAGGGTACGAACCCGGGATTTTTATATCAGCAGAATACTATGCGTGATGCTATCGTTGCTGCAATAGAGCTGAATGTTTTTAACAGACACAGCGACCGTGTTGTAATGGCAAACCTTGCACAGGCGGTGAATGTTCTCCAATCGGTCATTCTTACAGAGGACGATAAGATGATAAAAACGCCTACATATCACGTTTTCGACCTTTTTAAAACACACCAAAACAACGAGGCAGTTTACTGCTATACGCAGAACGAAAATATGTCGGAAGGCAAAAATGCTCCGATGATCTCGGTTTCCGCATCGGTGAACGAAAAGAGTATGACCGTTACCGCCGCAAACTGTTCGCTTACGGAAGAGGCTGCTGTTGAATGCAGCATTTTCGGATTTAAAGCATCATCGGTTTCGTGCAGGATACTTACAAACGAGGCGCACAGCTATAACGACTTCGACTGTCCCGACAGGGTGAGCATTACCGAGCATACGGCAGTCATCAAGGATAATGTTTTAAAGCTGAATATTCCGCCTTGTGCTGTTGTGGAATGTGTTGTTGACTAAATATTGGGGCATATTCACAGTGCATTTCGTCTTTATAATAAAAATATAAGCATAAGAGCTGCGTTTCATTAAAGAAGCGCAGCTCTTTATGTGAGAATGTATAAAAAACACATCTCCCCAACACCACTAGATGAAGAGATGTGCCTACACCCCCAAATACGGTCTCATACCATCCAGAAACGCTTCTGTCAGGAAAGCAGACACCTTGTCGCTGCTTTCCTGACAGTTATCCACCGCAAACTTGTGCAGGATACCAACCACGCCGCCTATTGCGTATGCTACGGCGTATGAGTATTTCTCCTGGGCCAGGCCGGTCTTGCTGGATTTTTCCAGAATTAATCGCACGTATCTATGGAACATTGTCAGTGCCTTTTCCACGAAATCATAAGCCTCAGGTGTGGCAATGATGATCATGAGAAATCTATTTGCTTTCATGTATTCGCATAGAGACCTGAAGAACTGGTGGCAGATCTCAAGATTGCCTTCTGGTTTGAAGCTATTCATGATCTGAAATATTTCATCGATGATGCGGTCTTCCATGGCATTGATGAAAGCAGGCATGTCTTCATAGTGGTTGTAAAATGTGCTTCTGGTCACACCTGTGAGTTTGGTTATCTCGGACACGCTTATTTTGTTCAGAGCCTTTTGACCTGCAAGTATCTTGAATGCATCTAGAAGGTCACTTTCAGTTCTATCATATCGGGGATCGGTTGAGTTGATCATGGCTGTCTCCTTTATCTGCTGTCTGGCTTGGTGCTGCAGTTTTGTCACTATCTAATACAGCAATGTTACAACAATAATGCGTGTGAGTCTATTGTTGTACGAGATTTCTTTTGATCTTTTTTGTCGAACTCTTTTCAAACGGCTCTTTTCTTATATCCAGTGCAGAGATCCTTTTGTATGTTGGCTGGTTTTTGTTGAAAGTATCAATAATTTTTTGCAATTTTTCAGAAGTCCTGGCTGCATCCATATGTTTCTTATCTACAAAATCCTGATCTGGATATATGTGAGCAGTGAGATGGTTGCCGTCGCCGGTAATGACTATTTCTGAAATAAGGGGCTCTATAGAAAGCTTCCCTTCCAGTTCTTCAGGGGATATGTTTTCACCATTTGCCAGAATGATGAGGTTCTTTTTCCTTCCGGTTATATACATGAAACCATCGGAGTCGAGATAACCAAGATCTCCGGTGCAGAGCCAGCCGTCTTGAAAAGCTTCTGCGGTCTCGTCTGGCATGTCGTAGTATCCGGACATGACGCTTGTGCCTTTTACTTGAATTTCCTCATCGACAAAACGAACAGCACAGTTGTCCAGGAGTTTGCCAACGGATCCGGGTCTGTTGTATCTGTGATTGTTGGAGCAAATTACAGGGGAGCATTCAGTCATGCCGTATCCCTGGAGTATGTCTATTCCGTATTTTTTGAATTCGGTAACATACATAGGATCCAGATATGCCCCTCCGCAGAATATATATTCCAGTTTACCGCCAAATGCTTCCTTTGCAACCAGCTTTTTAGGAAGGAGAGGGTTGACGTCTTTGAGTTTTTTGTAAATGGTTTCTACCATGAGAGGAACCATCAGCATGCCAACGGGCTGGAACCGTTTCATATTTTTCAGCATGTGTAGCAACGAGTCATTGATGCAGATAGTGGCGCCCAGTGAAATGCCCTTCATCCATTCCATTGTCAGGCAGAAGGCGTGATGTATAGGAAGAACGCTCAGAATAGTTACACCAGGTTCCAGATTTACATATACATTTTCAACATTTTGTGCGAGATTGAATTGAGACAGCATGACGCCTTTGCTTTTACCTGTTGTTCCAGAGGTATACATAAGCGTACACATTTTATCCTTATCCTGATCGGCAAATGCAAAGTCATCCGGTATGGTAATTTCGCTGCGGAGCTGTTCAAATGACAAAATTGCTAATTGTGGATTTGAATCTGCACCCTCCGGACGCTCTATATCGACTTTCTTTTCCATGGTGAATACAACATTCATTCTAGGACAATCTGCTTTCAGTTCTGTTATCACATCTTTTCTGGATGCTCCGCAGAATAATGCAGTTGATTCTGATCTATTCAGAAGTTCATGTAATTCCGGAGCAGACAGGTTTGCATCCAGCGGTACAGCAGTATTTCCCGTGAAAAGTATAGCCATGTAGGCGCAGATCCATTCATAAGAGCTGCTTCCCACCAGTGCAATATGTGTTCCGCAGAGTCCATTATTTCGCAAAATGATAGCAGTTTTGCGAATGTCATCCCACAGATCTCCGTAGCTCTTTTCGACAATATCTCTGTGAGACAGATATTTAACAGCTATTACATCTCTATGTATCTGACAGCTTTTTTCAACAATTTCCAGAATATTTTCTTCCATATATTATATCTCCATTTCTTTTATGTGAGGCAAAATGGGACATACTCCGTCGTCCCAGATTTTTAATGTTAAACCGATGCAGAAGAGCTTGTCAGGTTGTCAAGGTACTTGATGGCGTCTTCTATAGTGTGAATATTGATGATCTCATCTTCATCGATTTCCACGTCAAATGTATCTTCAAGGTCTCCGAGAAAAGTCATGAAATCAAGGGAGCTAAATCCCAAATCCTCTATGAATCGCATATCATTAGTGATCTCATCAGCTGGTGTATTGCAGTATTCGGCAACAATGTTTAAAAATGTTATATTGTTATTCATATTAAAAATCTCCTTCTTGAATTAATCAAATGGGGTCAGGCACCTCCGTCCCCACGAAGGGGGTCAGGAACCTCCGCCCCCAAAAAATAGTTAGATGCATTCGATGATTTCGCCCACAGTCATTTCTGGCTCGGCAATGCCTTTGAAGATTATCTTCATAAGGTAGTAGTAGAACAGTTCAATGTCCTGTTCGGAGAGACTTGCGGTCTGGTATCTGAAATAGAAATTCAAACCCAGATCATTTGCACTGTGCATGACGGTGAGATAGATCTTTTGTTTTGATGTACCATTTGGAATCCACATGCTCCTTACGGAAATGTTTTCGAGATGCGGATTTTTAAGCCTGATAGGAAGAGGCTGGTAAGTAAGCCCCACGCTCTCATAAGTAGTGTGTGGAGGAGTGTGGAACATTTCTTTCATCTGGTCAGACAAAAGTTCCGGGTCATAATTGCAGTGTCGGTATACATGATTCTGAACATCCTGAATCATGAAAACTGCATCTAGAAACTCTGTGTCCGGATCAATGATGGTTCTGCAAGGGTATGCCATTGCGCGAGAGCCACCTGATACCCACTCAGCATGGGTGGAACGTCTTGAAACATAATTCCTTATGGAGATGTCAGTCTGTCCGCCATTTGCCTTGGAGAGATAAGTTCGTATTCCCATGAGAATGAGGTTGGTCATGGATATGTGATTGTTCATACAAAAATCCAGAAGATTCTGAGTTGGCTCAGCATCCAGGTGATAGTTCTTTGTAGCGACAGACAGGTCGTTGATCTCCTGATCTGCAGCGCGAAGTGACTTGTCATTGTGAAGGCGTCTGCTTTCCTGAAGTATCCGTTGTCCCTGTATATCGGAGTAAATAGGTTCTCCATTTTCCTCCAGCACATTTTGCCAGTACATGCGGTCTTTTGAGACACGTTTTTCGTCTGTGCTTTTTTTAAGATCACGTTCGACCATGTCAGTGAAACTTGCCATGTCCTCGGGATAAGGCGTGCCAAATTTGTAATGACAGTACAGTTCCATGATGTCATTCACCATGACGATAGCTCCACATGAATCCATGAGTCTGTGATCGATTTTGATGTACAGCCCATTGTAGCCACCCGGAAGCGAGATCATTTTTATCACATTCATTGGAACATTGTCCCCGTCAAACGGAATTCTGGACCATTCTTCCATGCGGTGATAAGCGTCATCACCGGAAAGCCATGAAAGGTTTTCGTAATCAATATCTCTGTCATCGTGAGAAACAACATATTGCCGTACCTCTCCATTTTGGTCAACTTTTGTAAAACGGATTCGCAGGCATTCGTATCTTTCGTACTCCAGCTGTATGCATTTTTTCAGCAAACCGAAATCTAGCGGCGCCTGCAGAGTCATACAAATGCTTATATTTGCGACTTGCTGAGTGCCAAATTCAATAATTGGTTTGAAATGTATCTTTTGTGAAGGTGTTAATGGATAATATTTTCTTGGCATAATTTACTCCTCCTGATGTTCTGATACGCTGTGGGAAAAGTTATCACAAGAAAAATAAGGATTCAATATGCCGGATCCGCTAATGGACACTTTAGATGAAATTGACCGGAAATCGGGGAAATCGGGGACGTTCCTTCTGTCACCAAGAGTGTCCCCCTGTAACGAATAAGACAGGGGGACACTCTTGGTGACAGAAGGAACGTCCCTACATGTATTAAAAATCAGAGCGATAAATTTGAATTCTCACTTGAGGTATTTTAAGAAATTTAATAACTGTTATATTTGGTTATAGAAATCTCGGCAAACCCTTGAAAATACTAAAATTTTCGTGGGTGTCCTCCCCGTCACATCTTGTATTGTGTTATATCGTTTTACCCTTGTTTATGAACCCTCATAAGGGAAAAAACAAGGGAAGGAATCAACTGCGAAAACATTGTTTTTGACCAGTTAGGTAGAAAAAATTACCACCTATTGATAAAGTATAGATAATAATCCTAATCCAGATATACTACAAAGCAAGAAAGGAGGAAAATCATGAAACTGAATATTAATATCGATGCGGAAGCTAAAGAACCTGAAATTATGATTACAACAGCACAGATGACGGAAGAAGTTAACAGAGTTGTTGATTTTGTAAGCAGATTAGATGATGCTCCAACAATTATTTCCGGTATCAGAGAGGATAAGGTCGAACTATTAGATCCGGATCACATAGTAAAGATTTACGCAGAAGACAGTAAAGTTTTTACCCAAACAGACAATGGTACGTATCAAATTAGATTGAGACTATATGAAGCGGAAGAAAGATTGGATAACAGTAAGTTTGTAAGGATATCAAATTCAGAAATTGTGAATCTTAAGAAGGTTAAAAGCCTTGATTTAAGCTTTGTAGGAACAATTTGTATGGAATTATCGAATGGGACTGTAAGTTATGTTTCCAGAAGATATGTTTCAAAGATCAAAAAAGTATTAGGATTATGAGGTGACTAAAAATGAAAAAAGAATTATTTTCTAGAATATTTGTTGGATTATTGGGTGGAATTGTAATTAGTTATTTGATTACAATTGGAATTTCACTTGCAATCGGTGATGGTAGTTACTATTCATGTGTTCCGAGTTTGATTGAACGATTTGGCAATGAGGTAACAGCGATTATCATACAGACTGTTTTAAGTGCCGTTCTTGGAGCAGGATTTGCAGGAGCATCTGTTATCTGGGAAATAGATAAGTGGAGTTTATTAAAACAAACAAGCATTTATTTTGGAATTGTATCTGTACTTATGATGACAGTTGCATATATTTGCGAATGGATGGAGCATTCTGTTAAAGGTGTATTAAGCTATTTTGCTATTTTTGTTGCAATATTTGTTGTAGTTTGGATAGTACAATATTTGATTTGGAAGATACGTATTTATAAGATAAAAGAAGGCATTCAAAAGAATAATTAGTCGAAATACACAGAGTACAAATCGAAGATTTGTGCGGTGGGTGTATTTCGCTCTACGAGGCTGAAAAATGATTTGTGCTAAATATAAAAAGATTATGAATTTTTAGAAATTCATTGACAAAAGAATGGCATTTGGTTCAATAATATTGAAGGAGGGTCCTGCCGATAAGTGGACGTTCAAAAAGCGTTAGGGTCGCTACGGTGACACTACATTCAAGGACTATGGAAACATAGTCCTTGAAATATTTTAAAGAAGAAATGAATGATTCAAGCACCATTAGAAGTATATCGTATTGATATGAAATACATCAGAAACTTACATAATATAGATGACAGAGTTTTATCGGTATCTCCTCAGATTGGTAAGGACGAGCGACCTTTTCTTGGAGTGCTTGTTATTTGTAATGAACATAAGTATTGTGTTCCCTTATCTAAGCCAAAGGAAAAGCATGAAAAAATGAGGGATAAAATTGATTTCAAAAAGATTGTATGAATTGTAATTTTCCGCATTGAATATTAAGAGACTTGTTGGTGTATGTCTTTTGCTGTTTTATTATATTCTTTCAAAAAATGAAAGCTAATCTTTGAATAAATATCTTTTGAATTTAAGTGACGCTTGACACATTTTCCCCGTCTATTAGAGTGAAAGGCCTTAATACAAAGGAGGAGGAGAAGCCTATGGATGATAAGCAGATATTAGATTTATATTGGGAGCGCTCCGAAGCTGCTATATCCGAAACTTCAAAAAAATACGGAAAGTATTGCAGATACATAGCCTTTAATATTCTTCACAATGACGAAGACAGCGAGGAATGTGTAAATGATACTTATTTAAGAGCTTGGAACAGCATACCGCCTAACCGTCCATCTGTCCTAAAAACTTTTTTAGGGAAGATTACTCGCAACTTATCTTTGGACAGGTACGAACTGCTCAATGCAAAGAAACGTAATAGCGGGCAAATGCCATTGATTCTTGATGAAATACAAGAGTGCATACCATCGTTGGATAGTACAGAAAACATTGTTGAAGAAATTGCTCTAACGGATATTCTCAACCGCTTTCTTTCTTCCCTGTCATTAGAACAGCGAAAAATCTTTATGAGAAGATATTGGTACTTATCGCCCATTAAAGAAATTGCAACGGAATATGATATGAGCGAGAGCAAAATCAAGATGTCATTATTTCGTTCAAGGAACGAACTTAAAAAATTGTTAGAGAAAGAAGGTATCTCTGTATGAAAGAAAAGAAACTTTTAAGGGCATTGGGAAATGTCGATAATCAGTATATTAAGGAGGCTGAACCTATGAAAAAAACAAGTAAAATAACTAATCGGCAAAAATGGGTGTCTGTTGCTGCTTGCTTCGTACTCGTTGCTGTGATTGGAGTGGGAGTTTTTCAAAGCAATCTGTTTGGTACAAAAAACGATATTGCCACGCTGGATGGTGGAGAAACAATTACTTTTGTTAAAAATGACTTATCACAATCTTCAATTAACTTAAATGTAACAACAAGGCCCTTGAGCGATGCTGAGATTGAAATGCTTTTTGCAGACTTGCCTGTTACCGCAGATGCTTACTTTGATGCTGACAATCATAATATTCTGGGTCTTGAGGGAAAAATTGGTGATACAAGAATGGTAGTATCTAAACAGGGTGTAAATCTATTAGATACTATCATTGATGGAAATACAATCACTTCAAGTGTAGACGGCGTTGATATCAATGCAGGATATTTCGTAACAAAGTCAAATAGTCAAGGTATCAAAACCGTAATATATTATGCAACCTTTGATATGGGAGAGAACACTATTTATGTAGAGTATTCTGGCGTTGAAAATGAAAGTGAAACTGTAAAAAACAACTTGGTAGACACAATTTTGAAGTTGATTGAGAACGGTGCATTTGATTTGAGTCAAATCCAAGAATAATCAGGGACGTTCCTTCAGCCGCGCCATATCTGCTGGTGTGTCAATGTCCATCAATTCAGTCTTGCTGGTGACAGGTAGCTGCCTTACCTGAGATTCGTGACTGTGGACAACGACATTTCCGCCTTTTCCTTGTGGGAGAGACATAAGCTCATCAAAATATTCTTTTGGAAATATCACAGGTGCTCCTGGTGTTTTGTCATAACACGTTCTCCATATATATGATGGCTCATTTTTAGAACATAATAATAGTGATGCTATAGATTCCGTCTTTATGAGTGGCTGATCGGAAGGAATAAAAGCACAGCGGTCAATATAAGAACCAATTGTATCCAGACCAAGACGGATCATATCATTCCGATATGGAGAGGAGTGAAGGATTACCGGTATACTATATTCTGTGCAAAGCTTTTCAATATCCTGGTGTATGGTGACAACAAGTCGTCTGGCAAACAAATCTTTTGTTATATCAAGTATCCACTTTATGAGTGGCTGTCCGTGATATTCAGCCATGAGCTTATTGCTGCCAAAGCGCTTTCCCTGTCCTGAAGCCATGATGATACATCCGGAATTGCCAAATGGTCTGTCAAGGTCAACAAGGAACACATCTTTATGGCTGCACAGCCAGTTTAGAAATGAGAGATCCTGTTTTCGAACGACCATAATGATCCGCTTTTTATTCATGAGCCTTTCGAAAGCTTTTTGATAATCGTATGATGTGTTTTCGAGATATCCAATTTCGTCTACAGTAATCCATGGTGCTGTTGTGTCTGCTAGGCTTTCTAAAAAAGCAATACATGTGCTGTTAAAGGAATCTTTAATGGGTTGCATGAGGTTCTCGCAACCTGTGGCATCAGAGCAGAATCTGCCGATACGTACAACTTCACCGCTAGAGTTATTTTTCATGTACACGCCTTCTTTTGGGACGGCCCATGATGTAATTCCGGGCATTTGTCTGTCGAAAAGTGAAGAGAGAAGTGTTGATTTGCCACTTTTCCTGTCACCGGTAATAACGACATGTTTCTTTTGGCTAGTCAGAAAAGATCTCCATATACAATTTGCTTCCGGCCTGAATACAGGCTTCTCTGTATTGTTCATATTTTTTCAGCCATTCCTTTCCCTCTGGTGTTATCGTGCTCCCCCCACCTGACCTGCCGCCTGCTTGGCGGCTTGTAAGTGAAAATCCCAGCGCCTCTTCAGCGTTTTTTATCATGCGGAATGCTTTGCTGTAGGCAAGACCCATGGACTGGGATGCTGAGCGGAGAGAACCGGTTTTTTCTATAGCCAAAAGAAGGCGGTATGGACCTTCACCAAAGAATTTCTCATCATTATCATCAAAAAATGTTATTTTAATAGCAGCTCTCAATGCATATCATCCTCCTTCATCATGACAAGCTGGCGCTTTCCCTGACGGTTGCGAAGTTCTCTGATACTGATTGTACCATAAACTTTGGACAGAAGCATTTCCATTTCCTCAATGGGTGTTTTATCGGGATATACTTCACCAATCAGTTTGGATTCCGATAAAACCAGAAGAGTGTTGCAGTAATTTAATGCAAGTGATGAATCGTGAAGCGTTACCAGGGACACCGCGTGGTTTCGTTCAACATAGCTGCACAGAAGGTTCATGATCTGGTAACGCAGCCTGAAGTCCAGTGCACTTTCCGGTTCGTCCAGGAGTAAAAGCTTCCGTTTTGCCACAAATGTACGTGCCAGCAGGGCAAGCTGTTTTTGACCCTCGCTCAATGTCTGAAAATTATCGTTTATCCGTGAATCAAGTCCGACCATTGCAAGAACTTTATAAGCTTTTTCCTTCATGGCCTCAGTAGGGGGCTGAAGCAGCTTAAGCTCTGGGTTAAATCCCATCATGACAACATCTAAGAGAGATATGTCTATGGATATGCCGCTTTTTTGAGGGATATATCCACATAGCTGTGCTAGTTTTTTGTGAGGCATATGTTCCAGCTGGAGATTATCTAACTCGCAGCAGCCACTATGCGGAATCAAATTGGCGATTGCTTTGATAAGGGTTGTTTTGCCACAGCCATTCTCACCAAGTATACCAACAATTGAACCTTCTTCTGCAGAAAAGCTGATATTATTTATCACATTTTGCACATCTGTGGTGCTTGTGCGGCTGCTGTGGTGGTAGCCGGCTGACAGGTCGCATATGTTTAATATACTCATTTTACAGGTTTCCTCCTTATGCATAGATAGATAAGAAATGGTGCTCCTATGATACTTGTGAATATACTGACCGGTAGTTCTGTGGAACATACACTGCGGGCAAGTATATCACCGAAAGTGAGAAGGCATCCACCTATAAGACCACTCAGAAGCATAGTTGATAAGCGGTTATTTTTGAGCAGCATTCTGGCTCCGTGCGGAGCAAGCAGAGAGATAAAGCTGATAAGTCCTGTCATGCTGATCACACTTGAAGTTGCCAGGGTTGCGATCAAAAGAACCAGCATTCGTATCTGGTTAACATTCACGCCAAGCATTTTGCCCTCTGCGTCATCAAGGGAGAGCATTATGATCTGTCTGTACAACAGGAACATTATCAGCAGGCAGACCGCACATAGTATTACGTTTGAGCCAATGGAATATATGCTTATGTCATTAAGACTTCCCATGATCCAGTATTCAATTGATGCTAATTGTTTTTCAGGGTCGGCAGTCAGTTTCAGACACACAAGAGCGGTCTGGGCAAGACTGTGTACTGCTATGCCTGCCAGTACTATGCTTTTTCCATCACGTTCATATGTCAGCGATGACAGAATCAGAACCAGTATCACACAGCATATGGCTCCGGCAAAAGCAGATATGGTTACAGACATTGTTCCGGACAAAAACAGAATGCCAAATGCGGCACCTGCGCTTGCACCTGAGGATACACCTATGATGTCTGGAGAAGCCAATGGGTTCTTAAAGACAGTCTGATATACAAATCCTGCTATGCCGAGAACAAATCCCCCTATACAGCCGATGATTCCGCGGCTTGCGCGAAGCGTGAGAAATACACGCCACTGCATGTCATCACCTTGCAGCAATCCATTCAGTGTAAGAGGATATCTTCCGACAAAAAAAGAAAATATACTGAGAACTGCCAGAATGACAGCTCCCAGTATAATAATTATTGTTGCGTTGTTTTTATTTTTACGTTTGTTATTAGTTGTTGATTCCATAGAATGTTTCATAATAATTTGTCATTTCAGTTGTATATGTGTCAGCTGATACCTGATCAGGATGAAGGATCCCAGCAAGCCATACAGATGCCAGAATTCCTGCAGGTACCGGGCTATCCAATGCTTCCACGTCTCCAGGAATAGCATATACGTGGCTGTTTTTTACAGCAGTGCATTCTGCAAGGTTTGGATCGTTCATTATGTCATCTACTGTATATTCGGCATCCGATGCGATTATTATATAAGAAGGATCCCATGCAAGAAGCTGCTCATAGCTTATCTCGGACCAGTAGGTGTCTGTGATAGAATCAGCTGCATTTTTTCCACCGGCAAGCTCTATGATGCTTGACTGATACATAGAAGGACCGGCAGTAGACAAGAATGATGAGTTGCCGGCAAGGTATACACTTTCAGGTTCTACGCCAGACAGAGCTGAAGTAAGCATATCCTTCTGAGAATCTATATATGCGAGCAGCTTTGCAGCCTCTGAGTTGGTGTTAGTTGCCGTAGCTATGGTGTTGATCATTTCTGTCAGAAGATCCTGACTTTCAGGATTGACGAGCAGTACTGTTATACCGAGGTCTGTCAGGCTCTGGGCTGCATCCTTCAGCTTCATTGGCAGAATAACCAGATCAGGTGAAAGAGCAGCACATGTCTCAAGGTTGAATTCTTTGGCAGTTCCAACATTCGGCAGCTCAGTCAGTTCTGGTGCAGCAAGCTTATAAATAGGGCGCTTGTCTGCTTTTGCTTCAATACCGACAACCTTATCCTTGAGACCAAGAGCGATCAAAAGGCTTGAAGAAATATAGTAGCCGCTCACGATAGAAGATGGCTCTTTTTCAATTGTAACTTCACGGCCAGCCTGGTCGGTAACTGTTACAGGGTAGACAGTCTGTTCAGCATCTGCTTCAGTGGAAGATTCTTCGGAAGATAATTCTTCAGATGATATTTCTTCTGATGCTTCTTCACTGGAAGCTGATTCTGATACTGAAGCAGCTGTGGTGCTTTCCGTAGTACTCTGTGTTGTCGTAGCACTGTCTGTACCACAGGCTGTAAGCACTGCCAGCATAGTACAGATAAGGATGATAGATAGATGTTTTTTTAGAGTTGTTTTCATGAATTCAATGTTCCTTTCGTTATTCTTGAAATAATACAACGGTATTGTAACAAAGCACCTTTTCAAAGACAAGATGTTTTAATATAATATATTTTGAAAAATTGTGTTTATATGTTAAAAGGAGTATTTATGGTAACAATACAGAATTATGTACGCGCACAAAGTATTGATGAGGCATATGAACTGAATCAGAAAAAGGGAAGCTGTATTATAGGAGGAATGCTTTGGACAAAAATGCAGGATCGCCTGATACAGACAGCCATAGATATGTGTGATCTGGGACTTGATACGATCGAGGAAAAAGATGACGAATTTATTATTGGTGCAATGACATCACTCCGTCAGATAGAGCTGCATGACGGATTAAATAAATATACACATGGTGCAGTATGCGAAGCGGTGAAGGATATTGTGGGAGTTCAGTTTCGGAATCTCGCCACGATTGGCGGAAGCATATGGGGACGTTTCGGGTTTTCGGACATTCTGACAGTTTTTTTAGCTATGGATGCATTTGTGGAGCTTTATCATGGTGGGATGATCCCTCTCAGGGAATTTGTCAACATGAAGCAGGACAGGGATGTGATTGTACATCTGATCATCAGGAAAACTTCCGGAGTTTTTGCTTATGCATCAGTCCGCAATCAGAGAACAGATTTTCCTGTCATTGCCTGTTCAGCATCATGCGTAGATGGAGAATACCGTCTGGCTGTGGGAGCAAGGCCTGGAAGGGCGATGCTTGTTCTGGATGAAGAAGGCTTGCTCACAGAGGGACTTTCTGATGAGACAGAGAAAGCATTTGCCAGTTGGGTTTCTGACAAGGTTCCGGTTGGAAGCAATCATCGTGCTGGCGCAGAATACAGAAGCCGTCTGATACGTGTGCTTGGACAGAGATTATTGAAAAAGATTGAGGAGGAGCAGCAGTGGAAATAAAAATTAAATTAAATGGGAAATTCGTCTCGGGAAATATAGCTCCTGATATGCTCCTTATAGATTTCCTGCGCGATCATGGCTGTTATAGTGTGAAACGCGGCTGTGAGACGTCAAATTGCGGTCTGTGTACAGTGCTTATGGATCAGACTCCTGTCCTTTCCTGTTCGGTGCTTGCTGCCAGGGCAGATGGACACGAGGTGCAGACCCTTGAGGGCCTTCAGGATGAGGCGGCAGAATTTGCCGGATTCATTGCTGATCAGGGTGCTGATCAATGTGGTTTCTGCAACCCGGGTTTTGTGATGAATACAATAGCTCTTCTCAGAGAAAATCCTGACCCATCGGATGATGAGATCAGGGCATATCTTGCCGGGAATCTGTGCAGATGTTCCGGATATGAGGGACAACTGAGAGGAATCCGAAATTACTTAGACAGTAGAATTCCTGCAGATGACAGACAGTAAAGGGGTGAACTCATGGAACATAAAAAATATAATGTAGTTAATAAATCCGTTAGAAAAAAAGATTCTATGCAGTTACTTCTTGGCAAACCGGTATATGTGGATGATATCACTCCCGGTGATGCACTTGTTGTGAAACTGCTTCGCAGTCCACATGCGAATGCTATTGTGGAGGATATAAATGTCTCCATAGCAAAAAAAATACCCGGAATAGTAGATATTTACACATGGCAGGATGTGCCAAATAGCCGGTTTGCAATAGCAGGACAGACATATCCTGAGCCGTCACCGTATGACAGACTCATTATGGATCGCCATGTGAGGTGTGTGGGCGATGTGGTTGCAATCATAGCAGCTGAGGATGAAAAGTCAGCAATCAAGGCTATGAAACTCATAAAGGTAAAATATAAAATCTTAGAGCCTGTTCTGGATTTCCGTAAGGCAAAGGATAATGATATATTGGTTCATCCTGAGGACGACTGGTTCCCGCCGGTTCAGGTAGGAGGCGATCCAAAACGCAACCTGATAGCAAGCGATATAGGCGGTGATGGCGATGTTGATGCTGTTATAGCTGACTGTGATGAGGTACTGGAGAACAGATATCATATGAGAGCCTTTAACCAGGCTATGATGGAGACTTTTCGAACGTATACACACCTTGACCGTTATGGAAGGCTTCATGTAATTTCTTCTACACAGATCGTGTTTCATGTACGTCGTATTCTGTCAAGAGCGCTTGGCATTCCAAAGAGCAGGATCAGAGTGGAAAAACCACGTATAGGAGGCGGATTTGGAGCAAAGCAGACAGCGGTAAGCGAGGTGTATCCTGCATTTGTGACCATGAAGACAGGACGTGCGGCCAAGATCATATTTACGAGACAGGAAAGTCAGATCGCAGGTTCACCGCGCCATGAGATGGAGGTGAGTGTTCGTCTGGGAGCAGACCGCGATGGACATATAAGGGGACTTGATCTGTATACGCTGTCCAACACAGGAGCGTATGGGGAGCATGGACCTACAACAGTCGGACTTAGCGGGCATAAGTCAATTCCATTATATACGGGAGGTCTTGAGGCATATAGGTTTGGATATGATGTTGTATATACGAACACTATGGCGGCTGGTGCATACAGAGGCTATGGGGCTACACAGGGAATCTTCGCACTTGAGTCTGCGGTGAATGAACTTGCGGAGAAACTGGGGATAGATCCGACCGTGATCCGTGAGCAGAATATGCTGCGCGAGGGAATGAAGATGCCTGCGTATTATGGTGAAACTGCAAATGCGTGTGCTCTTGACAGATGTATGGCCAGATGCAAGGAGATATTTAACTGGGATGATAAATACCCTGTCAGGGACATGGGAAACGGAAAAGTCAGGGCTGCAGGAGTGGCAATGGCCATGCAGGGTTCTTGTATATCGAATGTGGATGTGGGATCTGCAACGGTCAAGCTTGCGGATGATGGTACATTTAACCTGATAATCGGTGCTGCAGATATGGGAACCGGATGTGATACTATCCTTGCACAGATGGTTGCGGAGTGCATGGACTGCTCGGTTGATGACGTGGCGGTATTTGGAGCAGACACAGATGCTTCACCGTATGATTCCGGCTCATATGCTTCATCCACTACGTATGTAACAGGAAAGGCTGTGGAGCTTGCCTGTGATAAATTGAAGAAGAAGCTGTGCGCAATTGCAGCAGGAATGCTTGGATGTGAACAGGATGAAATGTATTTCGAAAATGGCAGGGCATATCGGACAGGAACAGATCAAAGCGTTTCCTTGGCTGATATAAGTGTTAAGGATCAGGTCGCAAATGATATTGCCGCTGTAGCTACAGTCTCTCATTCATCTCCGGTTTCGCCTCCTCCATATATGGTCGGAATGGTTGAGATAGAACTTGACAGATATACAGGAGAAGTGAAGATATTGGATTATGCTGCAGTCGTGGATTGTGGCATAGCCATAAATCCGGCACTGGCACGTGTTCAGGCGGAGGGAGGCATAGTTCAGGGAATCGGACACACTCTGTTTGAGAACATCACCTACAATGCGAAGGGATGCCCGATAGAGTCGAGTTTCATGCAATACAAGATACCAACCCGTCTGGATATGGGACATTTGAGAGTGGAATTTGAAAACAGCTATGAGCCTACAGGTCCTTTTGGAGCCAAATCGATAGGGGAAATAGTTATCAACACTCCGGCACCTGCTATTGCACATGCCATATACAGGGCGACAGGTGTATGGCACAGAGAACTGCCGATTACACCGGAGAAGATTCTTATGTCCATGCCGGAAGAGTGATTGGAGATAACATAAGCAGAATAACAGAATCTGTAATATGAAAAAAATATACAGGAGAAAACAACAGATGAAAAATAAGTTTAAACTTTCAGAAACAGCATTCCAGCTTGATGGAAGGATGCCTCTTTCCCAGGCGATACCTCTTGGACTTCAGCATGTCCTTGCAATGTTTGTCGGAAATTTGACACCATTATTGATTATCACAGGAGCATGCGGACTGGTCGGTGGTGAATTTGCTGATCTTCAGCTTTCACTGCTTCAGAACGCAATGCTTATCGCGGGAGTTGTCACCCTGATACAGCTTTTCTCAATAGGACCTGTTGGAGGAAAGGTGCCGATCATTATGGGTACATCTTCAGGTTTTATAGGAGTATTCAACAGCGTGGCGGCAACCATGGGCGGTGGAGTGCTTGCGTATGGTGCGATTATGGGCGCATCCATTATCGGTGGCTTATTTGAGACTGTGCTTGGTTTTTTCCTGAAACCTCTGCGCAGGTTTTTCCCGGCTGTTGTAACAGGTACAGTGGTTTTATCCATTGGACTCAGCCTTATATCGGTGGGAATAAATTCATTTGGAGGTGGAAATAATGCTGCAGACTTTGGCTCCATGGAGAACCTTCTGCTCGCATTATTTGTCCTTGTGGTCATCCTTTTCTTTAAGCACTGGACAAAAGGATTTTTAAGTTCGTCATCTATTCTTTTTGGAATAATCGCAGGTTATATCGCAGCGATCATAATGGGACTTGTTCTTCCGAGAACAGGTATAACTGCTGATGGTGTGGAATATACAAAAGCCTGGGTGCTGAACTGGGACAAGGTGAAAGATGCTTCCTGGTTTGCGATTCCACAGCTCATGCCTGTAAAACCGGTGTTTGATGTGCGAGCAATCCTTCCGGTGCTCATAATGTTTATTGTAACAGCGGTGGAAACTGTCGGTGATATATCAGGTGTTATGGAAGGTGGCCTTGGAAGGGAAGCCACAGATAAGGAACTTTCAGGTGGTGTGATGTGTGACGGTCTGGGTTCATCTCTTGCAGCGGTGTTTGGAGTCCTTCCAAATACATCGTTCAGCCAGAATGTGGGACTTGTAGCCATGACTAAGGTCGTCAACAGATTTGCGCTTGCAACAGGAGCGATATTCCTGATATTATGTGGTCTTTGCCCTAAACTTGCAGCACTGGTATCGATCATGCCTCAGTCAGTGCTTGGTGGAGCTGCAGTTATGATGTTTTCTTCGATAGTTATCAGTGGTATTCAGCTCATAACAAAGGAACCATTAAGCGCACGCAACCTGTCCATAGTTTCGGTAGCACTGGGCGTGGGCTATGGAATGGGAGCCAATCCTGGTATTCTAGCAAATGCCCCTCAGCTGCTCCAGCTTGTTTTTGGAGGCTCAGGAATTGTTCCTGCGGCAATGGTTGCAATTCTGCTTAACATTATCCTGCCTAAAGAAAAGTAGTAATCGGGGACGCTCCTCGTTACAAAAGGAACGTCCCTGTTATATATAACAAAAAGTTGCGCTACAAAAGTAGTTGTTGATAACAAAAAAATATGCTAACATAAAAATAGTAGTTTCCGAATATATGTTCGATATAGTATAATATATACTGTATATACATTTGAGACTGCTATTTTTTAACTTGAAAAATATATAGTAATAAAACATATTCGGTATGGAGGAGAAGTTATGTACCTTGTGATAGACGTAGGCGGAACATTTATAAAGCATTGTGTGATGGACAGAGATGCTGAGATAATGGAGAAGAATAAATTCCCTACACCTGGAAGATTTGGGAATGGACTGGAGAACATACAACAGGGGCTGGATGCATTCCTTGATGCACTTCAGTCGATATATGATGGATATAAGGAAAGATATGATATACAAGGAATAGCTATATCACTTCCTGGACAGGTGGACGTGGACAACGGGATATGTTATGCCGGCGGAGCCTTGCCTTACCTTGACAAAGCACATATAGGCGAGCTTGTAAGCGAGAGATGCGATGGACTTAAGGTAGCGCTTGAGAACGACGGCAAATGTGCAGCATTGTCGGAGATATGGCAGGGAAATGCAAAGGACTATAGCAGCGCAGTTGTATTGGTATTTGGCACAGGTGTCGGTGGAGGAATAGTCATAGACAGAAAGATACTCCACGGCAGAGGTATGGTTGCCGGTGAGATGTCGTACCTGTTTGAGGATGTGAACAGGGATAATATAGACAAACTTGTACCGCTTGAGGCGAATCTCAAGAATACAAAGAAACATGTAAAACTTCCGGACAATGTCACCTGGACGATGCAGGCATCGGTAAGCTCACTCAGAAGAGAGGTGGCAGCAGTCAAGGGCATGAGGGAAGATGAAGTGTCAGGTGAGATGATATATGAGTGGGAGACTGCCGGTGATAAGGCGGTCATAGATGTGCTTGAGGACTGGTATCTGAACATCGCGAAGCACTGCATGAATATACATGTCATTCTTGCACCGGACATCATACTCCTTGGAGGTGGAATCAGTGCGGAACCGAGGTTCATACAGGGCGTGAAGAAGTACGTGGATAAGCTTGCAAAATTTTCAGTGATCTATAATGAGATGCAGGTTGGACTGTGCAAATTTGGCAACGATTCCAATCTCATAGGAGCACTTTTCAACTATCTTCAGAAGTATGAGGGTGCCCACTAGATAAGAAAACGGAGATCATATCAGGATGAAACACAATGACGGAAAAGAGACGGACATCAGAATGAAGCACAATGACGAAAAAGAGACTGACATCAGAATGAGCGCAGAAAAGAGTAAAGAAAGAAGCATAGAAAAAAGCATAGAAAAAGGCAAAGAAAAAGGCAAAGAAACGAATACAGAAAAGAACACCGATTATAGAAAAAAATCGCACGAGATGGATATGTTAAATGGTTCACTGGCGCTTAAGATGCTTATATTTGCCATGCCACTTGCCGCCAGCAGTATACTGCAGCAGCTTTTCAATTCGGCAGATGTAGCTGTGGCAGGAAGATTTGCAGGAAGTGATGCCCTGGCGGCCGTTGGAAGCAATGCGGCGGTTGTTGCCCTGTTTGTGAATGTGTTCGTGGGGCTTTCAGTGGGTGTGAATGTTCTTGTGGCCCATTATATAGGCCAGAACAAAAAAGATTCCATAAGCAGGTGTGTGCATACCAGCGTGAAGTTTGCCCTTATATGCGGAATAGTTATGCTTGTTGCGGGAATGTTTGTGGCAAGACCGATTCTTGAGGCCATAGATACCCCTGAGAGGGTGCTGGATCAGGCTGTACTTTATTTGAGGATATACTTTGTGGGAATGCCGTTTATCATACTTTATAATTTTGGAGCGGCTGTGCTCAGAGCTATAGGTGATACAAGGCGTCCGCTTTACTGCCTGATAGTTTCAGGTGTACTCAATGTTGTACTCAACCTGTTCTTCGTGTGTGTGTGTAAACTTGGAGTGGCAGGCGTCGGCATGGCAACGGTCATATCAAATGTTGTCAGTACGGGAATAGTCATGTATATATTGATGCATGAGGAAGGTCCACTCAGACTCGATATAAAGAATATACGAATAGATAAAGTGTGCCTGGGAAAGATACTCAGGATAGGAGCTCCATCAGCGATACAGACGGCAGTTTTCTCATTGTCAAATGTGCTGATACAGGGCGGAATCAACAGCTTTGGTCCTGATGCTGTGGCAGGCTCATCCACGGGTCTTAATTTTGAATATTTTGCATATTTTGTCATATCCGCATACGCACAGGCAGCAGTGACATTTGTGAGCCAGAATTATGGTGCAGGTGAGAAGGAGAGATGCAGAAAAGCTCTCAGGATTGCCATGTTAGAGGGCATGCTTATGACGGCTGTGTTCAGCAGTGTCATGATGCTTTCAGGGGATTTTCTTGTGAGATTTTATACAACAGATACAGAGGTTATAAAGTATGCACTTATAAGAATGAAGCATGTCATGCTCCTTGAGGCGATGACAGGAACATATGAGATGACAGCTGCGGCACTCAGAGGCCTTGGCAGATCCATGCTGCCGGCTATTATAACAGTTGTGGGTTCAGTAGTGTTCAGGATCATATGGATATATACGGTGTTTGCGCGATATCATTCTTTTGGCATGCTTTTGAACGTGTATATAGTTTCATGGATAATAACAGGTACGGCGATGATAATCGCCTACATACTCGTATCGAGGAAAGTGCTGGGGCATACACGGGCCGGCGGGAAAGCTGCTGAGACGGCTGCTGTATAGTATGTGACCCAAGGCACATAAGCATCAGAAAGAGAAGATTAAGACTGAGCAAGAAGTGACAGGGGGATTGGCTGTGGATAGGGATAAGAAAGATAGAACGTATATTGCGATAGATCTGAAATCCTTCTTTGCATCGGTTGAATGTGTTGAGCGCGGACTTGATCCACTGACCACCAATCTGGTAGTGGCAGATGCGTCGAGAACAGAGAAGACCATATGTCTTGCTGTTTCCCCGTCGCTGAAGAGCTATGGTATACCTGGAAGAGCCAGACTGTTCGAGGTGGTGCAGAGGCTTAAGGAGGTCAATGCCAGCAGGAGAACACTTTCACCCGGTGGAAACTTTTCCGGGGAGAGCTGCGATTCCAATGAGCTTGCGGAGCATAATGAATTTGCGGTTTCGTATATAGCCGCTCCGCCACGTATGGCATATTACATGAAGTACAGTACGGATATATATAACATCTATCTGAAGTATGTAGCACCAGAGGATATGCATGTGTATTCCATAGATGAGGTGTTCATGGATGTGACGGATTATCTTGGGATATATAAGATGAGTCCGCACGATCTTGCCATGACGATCATACAGGATGTGCTTGCACAGACCGGTATAACAGCAACAGCAGGGATAGGAACGAACCTCTACCTGTGTAAGATAGCGATGGATGTTGAGGCAAAGCATATAGCCCCGGATAAGGATGGAGTCAGGATAGCAAGTCTTGATGAAATGTCGTACAGACAGAAGCTGTGGAATCACAGACCGCTCACAGATTTCTGGAGGGTGGGAAAAGGATATGCGAGAAAACTTGAGAGTCATGGACTTTATACAATGGGGGATATCGCCAGATGCTCACTGGGACATGACGATGAGTATTACAACGAAGATCTGCTGTACAGATTATTTGGTATAAATGCAGAGCTGCTCATAGATCATGCATGGGGCTGGGAGCCTTGTACCATTGCAGATATCAAGGCTTACAAGCCGGAGAGGAACAGCATAGGTTCAGGACAGGTGTTGTCATGCCCATACGAATATGAAAAAGCCAGACTTATTATCCGTGAGATGACGGATCTGCTCGTGCTGGATCTTGTGGATAAGAATGTCAAGACAGATCAGATGGTCATAACAGTGGGGTATGATATAGATAATCTCAAAAAGAACGCTGCGGGAGCGAAATTTTCCGGAGAGATACAGACAGATATGTATGGGAGAAAGATACCGAAAAGTGCCCATGGAACGGTGAATCTTGGAGAGTATACATCATCTACACAGGTCATCATGGATGCGGTGACCGGATTGTTTGAAGAGATCGTAGATCCTTTATTGTATGTCAGAAGGATATATGTCACGGCGAACAATATCATATCGAATACTGCGGCACATGAGAAACAGTCAGCAAGGCAGCTCAGTCTGTTTGATGATTTTGGAGACGGGGCAGCAGAGACGGAGAAAAAGCAGCAGGATATGAAGCGGGAGCAGAGCATGCAGAAAGCGATGATAGAGCTCAAGAAGAAATTTGGCAAAAATGCAGTCCTTAAGGGAATGAATCTTGAGGAGGGCGGTACGACGATAGAGAGGAACGGACAGATAGGCGGTCACAAGGCTTAGGAGGGGCTTATGGAAGATAATTACGATGACATAATACAGCTTACACATCACGTGTCCTCTGTTCATCCGCACATGTCTATCCATGACAGAGCAGCACAGTTTGCCCCATTTGCCGCACTCACAGGACATGGAGCAGCCATAGCGGAGACTGCAAGGCTCACCGATGAGAAGTTGGAGCTGGATGAGAGTCAGAAAATGGTTCTTGATCAGAAACTGTTGAATATAATGCATAATGCAGACAAAAAATGTGTGAGTATAGAGTATTTTGTAAAGGATGACAGAAAAGCTGGTGGAAGATACGAACATGTGTCGGGATATATACGCAATGTTGACGTATATGGGAAAAAGATAGTTATGGAAGACAGAACCGAGATACCGATAGATGATATATATGATTTAAATATTGATCAGAATGGAGATGTATATTTGCATGAATAGAGAGACTATGGTGATAGCACACAGAGGAGCGAGTGCCCTTGCGCCTCATGAGAATACACTTGAAGCGTTTCAGATAGCTATAGATCTGAAGGCGGATATGGCGGAGTTCGATGTGAGGAAAACCAGTGATAATATACTCATAGTATTTCATGATGGAACTATAGACGGCAGAAAGATAGGAGATATGACATACAACAGGATCAACGATATTGCATCAAAAGAAGGCTACAGAGTGCCTACGCTTGACGAAGTCCTGGAACTCTGCAGCGGAAAGATATGTCTTGATATAGAATTAAAGGAGAGCGGATACGAGAGGCGTGTCATAGATCTTGTCAAGGGGAGATTTGGATACGGTGAGTTCTCGATAAAATCCTTCAAGGACAAAGTGTCGTACAATGTGAAGGCCATAGACCCGAGGATAAAGACCGGACTGCTCGTCGGTAAGAAAAAGGCTAAGCTCGGTGTCAGATTGAATGAGTATTTTCCTGAGAGAAGAATGAGACGGTGTAAAGCGGATTTTATATCGCCGAATTATCTTCTCTGCACGAAGAAATTTGTGAAGAGAATGAAGCGTAAGCACATACCGGTATATGTGTGGACTGTGAATGATCCACACTGGATGAGACGTATGTGCAGACTGGGCGTAGATGCAGTGATAACAGACCGCCCGGATATAATGCGTTGAAAGACCTAGAAATATTTGTTATATTATTCTACAGGTGGAGGAGTTGTACATAGGAGGATAATATGAGCAAAGTACTATACTTTGATTACGCGGCATTCTGCGTGTTTACTCTTATCATGGTCTCAGTCATCATGAAGAAGATGACCAGAGGCAAATTAAACAGGCAGTTTCAATTTGTTCTGACCATTGCAATGGTTGCCACAGCGTTTGATATAGGCGCCATCGCATTTGACAATATGGGTGAAAGGCATGTAGTCACCCAATACATATTCCATACGGGATATCTCTTTTTCCATGTCGTTTCATCGGCTATGTATGCCGCTTATGTGGTGAACATAGTGGATGCCATACATATATTCAGAGGTAAAGTGAAGAGTTTCATACTGGCACTTCCAACGTTGCTGTGCATGACCATGCTCGGAGTTAATTTTTTCACTCCGTGTGTATTCAGTATAGGCGGACAGGGAGAGTACAGAAGAGAGTTTTTCATGACATTTCTGTATGCTGCCGGAATATTTTATATGATTCTGGGCTTCATGGTTGTTACGAGATATCACAGGAGACTTACAAGAGGAAGATTTGTATCAACCATAGCGATATTCCCATTGGTTGTTGTTGCGGCCGTATTTCAGATGTTTAACCCGGATATTCCGATTGAGATGTTTGCAAATGCGATTGGATTACTGTTCGTTGCGTTGCTGATACAGAGTCCGGAGCAGGTTATAAGCAGTGCCACGGGCCTGAACAAGATCACAAGATACATGGACGACGTGAGAAATTCTCTGGATAATGGCCTTGATATAACGGTAGTTATGATAACTATGGAGAATGACAAGACTCTTCGCGGGATTCTGGGAGTTGAGGAATATCATAAGCTGCTCAGGGAGATCTCTGAAGACTTTTTAGAGTGGAGCAGACCATACGGATATGATGTTGAGTGGTATTATCTGGGAACCGGAATGTTCAGATGTGTCATGAATCAGCGTATCAAGGATCAGGCTGAGGATTTTGCGGAGCGGATAAACGAGAAGCTGAAGAAGGGATATAAGTATAATGATATGTTTATAAATCTATTGCCGATAATATGTATCACCAGATGTCCTCAGGATATAGAGGATGTTGACAGTGTGATGCGGTTTGGCGGTGAGCTTGCTGAGCACGAGTATACAGGCCGTGTTCTCTATGCCAGAGATATCTATAACAAGGAAAGATATGATCTGATGCGGGACATGGACATGATACTTGAAAAGGCATTTGCCGAGAACAGGTTTGAGGTTTACTATCAGCCGATATACAGCATAGATTCTGGAAAATATAACAGTGCTGAGGCACTTCTGAGATTAAATGATGATATGTATGGATACATTTCGCCGGAGATATTTATCCTTGCTGCGGAGGAGAATGGAATGATCCATAAGATAGGTAAGTTCGTCCTTGAAGAGGTGTGCCGTTTCATAACTGGAGAGAAATTCAAGAATCTCGGACTGGAATATGTTGAGGTGAATCTGTCGGTCATCCAGTGCATGAGCAGTGAGTTATCAGAAGACGTGCGGGCGGTGATTGAGCGTTACGGAGTCAGCAATGAGCAGATAAATCTTGAGATTACTGAGACTGCGGCTGCCTATGCTCAGACGACAATAATGGACAATATCAACAGTCTCACAGATTATGGTATTGCATTCTCACTTGACGATTTTGGAACAGGTTATTCCAATATGAAGAGGATAGCATCCATGCCGTTTGCGATAGTTAAGCTGGACAAGACATTTGCGGATATAGACACAGATGACAAGATGATGAAGGTTGTCAAGAACACCATAAGCATGGTTAAGGATATGAATATGAAGATCGTAGTGGAAGGCGTGGAGACGGAGGAATCCCTCAGGGAGTTCAGCAATCTTGGAGTGAATTACATTCAGGGCTATTATTTCTCAAGACCATTGCCACAGGATAAGTTCATATCAGAGGTGAAGAGAGTTAACCAGAGCTAAGAGAAAGGACGGCGTATGACAGATATAGAGAACCGGGTCGTTGATGAGGTAGAGAAGGTCGTAAAGGGAAAAAGAGATATAATAATCAAGGTCTATGCTGCCATACTTGCGGGTGGACATATACTGCTTGAGGATATCCCGGGTGTGGGCAAGACCACTCTTGCAACGGCATTTGCCAGAACTCTGGATATGAAATATAACAGAGTCCAGTTTACACCGGATGTTCTGCCGAGTGACATAATGGGATTTTCCATGTACAATGCAAAAAGCGGTGAGTTTGAGTACAGAGAGGGTTCAGCGTTCTGTAATCTGTTCCTTGCGGATGAGATAAACCGAACATCGCCTAAGACTCAGTCGGCACTCCTTGAGATCATGGAGGAAAAACATGTGACAGTCGATGCTGTTACAAGGGAACTTCCACAGCCTTTCACGGTCATGGCAACCCAGAATCCGGTTGGTTCGTCGGGAACGCAGATGCTTCCGGAGTCCCAGCTTGACAGATTCATGGTGAGACTTTCCATGGGATACCCATCCCACGAGGCTGCGGTGCAGATACTTAAAGGTCAGGAATTTGTACCTATGGACAGTGTAGAGAGAATAGTGACGAGAGATGAACTGATAGGTCTTCAGGATAAGGCGAGAACTTTGAGTGTGCATGATTCAATATTTGATTACATAGTGACTCTGGTTGAGGCTACCAGGGAGAGTGAGCTCTTCTCGATGGGAGCAAGTCCGCGAGGCGCAAATGCACTTCTGCGGATGAGCAGAGCAATGGCGGTGCTCTCTGGAAGAGAATATGTTGTGCCGGGAGACATAGCAGAGGTGTTCAACGACGTGCTTGGGCACAGGGTAAAGCTTGCAGCCCGTGCCAGAGCTAATGGAATGACTGTCGCAGAGGCTCTGGATGAAGTGAGAAGTCAGGTTAAGGTTCCAAGGACTTAGAACTGAGAACATAAGAGATATAAGTAAAGGAGGATCAGCGGATGAAGTACGCATGGCATGTATTCAAATACATTCTCGTGTTTGTTATAAATCTGTTGATCCTTCTTTTTGTGCATTCATATTTTAATTTCATAGTTATGATACTGATGATAGTTCTGCCGGTCGTGTCAATAGTATGCACCTTTGTGCTTTCAAGGCATTTGACTGTAAAGTTTGGCGGCGGGGGGCAGAACCTTACGGTGGACTCGCCATTTCTCGTATCGGTTGTGCTCGACAACAGCAGCATTATTCCGAATATGAACACAGAGATAGAGATAAGCATGGAGAATGATCTTTTCCATACAAATGGCAGGCATACGCTGTGCATACCTGCATATTCGCGCAGTGCGAATGTGGTGGACTACCAGATAGCCCAGTCGTATGTAGGTGCACTGGAGGTGAAAGCGGACAGAATATGTGTTACTGACTGGCTTGGATTTGTGAGGATAAAGAGCAAATGCAACTCGGTAAAAGAGTACAAGGTTTTCCCTTCCGGAACGGTTGATGTGGAGGCGGATATGACCGCGGTTTCACAGGGGATGAACGAGGCTGAGGAGAGCCGGAAAAAAGGCCATGATTTCTCCGAGGTTGTGGATGTGAGAGAATACCAGCCGGGGGATAAGCTTCAGAATATACATTGGAAGCTGTCAGCAAAAAAAGACGTGCTGATGGTAAAGGACAGAGAGAGCATGTCGTCAAGCCAGCTCATGATATTGGTAGAGCTTGCCGATGATGAGACACATATATTGAATGATGTACTGAAATCCGCCTACGGCATGGCTGTAAGTCTGTTGGATGAACAACTGCCGTTTACATTCTATTACTGGAGCGGCGCGCAGGGCGATATAGTCAGGACTTCGATAGACAGCAGGGATGATCTCGCTGAATGGATGGAGAAGATCTTTTATGAGCAGGCGTATGCAGATTTTGGCTATGGGTTATCGATGCTTGAGAAGAATCTGGATTCTGACAGAAGGATCATAGTTGTTTCCGGCGATATGAGAGCGGATGGCAATGTAGTGTTTACATATGGAGATCGTGTGAAAGGATACATAATTGGGTAGAATCTTTGGTAAAAAAAAGAAAACTGAAGACAGGAAAGCGGTAGAATTCTGTGAAGGTGTAAGGCTGCTCAACGATCCGGAGATCACAGATGGAGGCAGAGAAGGCGCGGATTACAGAAAAAGAAAGCTGCGCAGAAGAAAATCGGACAGCAGAGGTATTGCTACAAAATGCCTGCTGGAGATATTTATCATAGGTGGTTCAATGTGCGGCTTTTTGTCGTGTATAGATATGGCGTACGGTGTTCCCGTTATATTTCTGGCGTATGCGCTGCTGGCCATGTACTTCTGTGGTCTGTTCAAATCAGGCAAGGTGTGGGTGAGAGATGTTGGATATGTAATATTTCTTGTCGCTTTTGTCCTGTTCATCATGCTTCTCAGACGTTATATAAACAGTGGATTTTATGCTATCGTAAATGAGTTTCTGGATCATGTGACTGATTATTATGGAGCCCAGGAGGTTAAGGTATTCTCCGAGACTTTGTCCAACAGGATGCTCACTGTTCCTGTGGCAGCCATCGCTATAGGTTGTGTAGAGATAATAATCCTCAACATTTTCCTTAACACGAATATGAGTGTGTTCTGGGCAGTGTGGTTTTCACTTCCTGTGTTTATATTACCATTGTTTTTCAGGCTTGAGCCGGATGTTATTTACATGTTCATGGTATCCACAGGACTTTTGGGAGTTATCTGCCTTAAGGGAAATGGTCACTTCCGTATAACTGACAAGGACAGTACGTTTGAATATGATGAGAAGAAGCGAAGATTCAGTTACAGGCATAGTGACAGGGCGTCTCTGCAGCTTGCGGCCGGTGTGGCGGCTGTATGTATATTGGTGGGAAGTGCGGTTATTCTTGTCAAGCCGCAGCAGACTTATCTGTACAGGTATCGTGATAGCTCGGCGAAGAACAAGATCGAAGGCCCGCTTGGAAACCTCATCATGTATGGATTTGAATCCCTAAGGAATTCGGCGAATACCGGAGGACTGGCGAATGGAAAGCTTGGAGGCGTGTCGGATGTCACACTTGATGGACAGACGGATCTGGTAATCACATTTGCACCATATAGCACAAACAGGATCTATCTGAAAGCGTTCGTTGGTGATGAGTATAGCTGGGATCATTGGGACAGAGATAAGGATGGCGACTATCCGTCACCGGTCAATTCTGAAGGACATGCCAGAGGACGAATGGATATACAGAACATAGATGGCGCCGGAGATCTAAAATATTACCCTTACTACACTGATATAGAAGCCATGAATACTTACAAAGAGGGCGATTCATTGTACAGTGTGGAGTACAGTCCATCCGCTCTGGCTGAGCCGGTTATGTCGTCGGTGGATGACAAGTATCTTGAGATTCCAGAGGAGAATATGGATTCAATACGAAGATTCTGTGAGAGCGCAGGAATCACGGAAAAAGACAGTGTGGATAATTTGTTGCAGAAGGTGTATATATACTTCCTGGAGAATTATCCGTACACACTGCATCCGGGAGCCACGCCGAGGGATGAGGATTATGTCAATTATTTCCTTGATACCACGAAGAAGGGTCTGTGTGCCAATTATGCCACTGCGGGGGCGCTGATCCTGAGATACATGGGGATACCCACAAGATATGTGGAGGGGTATGCCGTGGATTACACCGAGGTCCTTGACGGAACAATGCTCGATGAAGAACAGTTCAGTTACGATGATTATTATTCAGGCTCATCAGAGCTTGGAAGAACGGCTGTTGTTCAGGTGGATGTGGACGATGGCGGAGCTCATGCGTGGATAGAGGCGTTCATACGTGGCAGATGGCAGGTCGTGGAGCTGACACCTCCGTCGAGTGAAGATGAGGATGAGACCCAGGATGATTTCTGGTCCAGATTTGGAAGATGGCTCGTAGGTGATGACAGCGGAGATACCGGAACAGATACGACCGGCACAGCATTTTCACTTGGAAATGCCGTGTGGATAATATATGTTCTGGCGGGATGTATAGCATTTGCAGTGCTCTTGTTTGTGGGACGTATAGCAGTCAGGAAGATAGTTCGTTTTGTGGGTTATCACAGGAGAGATAAGACTGGAAATGTGATAGCTTACTATAGGTATATGTGTGATTATGCAAGACTTGCGTCGGATGATTTTTCGAAGGCGGGAAATCACAGGCAGCAGCTTGAATATTTCTGTAAGGGCGCAGATCCGGCGGAGACTGAGGACCTTGCGGCATATATGGAAGGCATAAGCTATGGCGGCGAGGTGTCCGGGGACGAATATGTACAGCGTATGGGAGAACTTCGGGTGCTGTTCAGGAGCTTTAGGAGACAGGTTCCTTTTATGAAGAGGATATACATATTCCGAATGTTGTAGTATAGTTGACAGGTAGCAATGGATAATGGAGGTATAAGAGATGCTTGGAATCATAGGTGCGATGGACGAGGAAGTCGCAAGACTGAAAGAGATGATAGATGGGCTCCAGGTCACAGACAAGTGTGGCATGAGCTTCTACAAAGGCCAGATAGAAGGAACGGATGTCGTGGTCGTAAAGTGCGGTGTCGGCAAGGTCAATGCGGCCATGTGTACCCAGTCGCTGATCGACATGTATGGAGTGTCAGCTATCATCAACACCGGAATAGCCGGATCACTGGATGCTGACATAGATATAGGAGACATCGTTCTGGCTACGGATACCGTGGAGCACGATATGGATGTATCCGCCCTTGGATATGAGCCGGGTGTGATCCCTGATACAGAGCTGAGCGTGTTCAAGACCAGCGATGAGCTGCTTAAGATAGCACAGGACTCAGTGGATGCAGCAAATATAGGAGTCAAGGTGTTCACTGGAAGAGTGGTGAGCGGCGATCAGTTTATCTGGAGCAAGGACAAGAAGAAATGGCTTGTGGAGACATTTGGTGGAAGATGTGCAGAGATGGAGGGCGCGGCCATAGGACATGTTGCAGTGCTGAATAAGGTTCCGTACCTTGTTGTCCGGGCCATATCGGACAAGGCTGATGACAGTGCAGAGATGGATTATCCTACATTTGCGGCAAAGGCTATAGAGAACAGTGTAAACATGATGACAGAGATAATAAAGAGATATGAGGTGAAGTAGACATGGATAAGATAGCAAGTTTTCAGATAAATCATCTTCTCCTGAATCCGGGCATTTATGTGTCGAGAAAGGATAAGGCTGGGGATCAGATCCTCACAACATTTGACATAAGGATGACAAAGCCGAATTATGAGCCGGTTATGAACACTGCGGAGGTTCATACCATAGAGCATCTCGGTGCGACATTCTTGAGAAATAATGAAGAGTATAAGGACAGGGTCATATACTTTGGACCTATGGGCTGCAGGACGGGATTTTATCTCATACTCGCAGGCGATTATGAGTCGAAGGATATAGTGGAGCTTATGATATCAATGTTCGAATTCATAAGACATTATCACGATCCGATCCCTGGAGCAAATCCAAGAGAGTGCGGCAATTACCTGGATATGAATCTCGGTATGGCGAACTATCTTGCAGAGAAATTCCTGTCACAGGTTCTGTATGATATAGATGACAGCAGACTTAATTATCCAGAGGGTTAAATTGACATTTGTATAACTAAAATCTCAACTTTCCTTATTTTATGCGACTTGGCGGTATGCCTTGCCACTCTATATGTATCCTTTTCCCTTGTTTTTGCCCTTATGAGGTATCTACAAGGGAAAGTTTTTCTTATTCGATTTTATTCTCCAACCACCTTATCAAGTAGTCGGGCTGAGTTTCGCTTACCTTCTCGGTTAGCGTGTGCATAGACATTCATAGTGGTACTTACATCCGAGTGTCCAAGTAATTCCTGTACATCCTTTGGTGCTGCTCCATTTGAGAGCAGGTTTGTGGTATAAGTGTGTCGCAGGGTGTGGAAGTGGAAATTATCATCAAGCTCCGACAATCGTTTCCTTGCTGTCCTTAAAGCTGTCTCAACCGTTGCAGGGGCTTCGTATGCTCCGTCCGGTCTGATACATACAAGGTCAATCTCGTTGTAATCAAGCGGAATGTCCTCTGTGCCATCCAAATGATAAAGCTCATAGTAGATACGATTCTTTTCCTTAACTTCCCTGTAGTAGTTCCTCTGATAGAGTTCTCCGTAACTGAATACCTGCTTTCTCTGTTCCTTTTTCGCTTTCTTTAAGATGTCAGCGAGCGTATCACAGAAATCCACGATACGGACTTTCTTTCGCTTTGTCGGACCAATCTCGGTCTTGTGCCTTGCTCCGTTGTAACGGACACTTCTTCGTACTGTCAGATACTGTTCCTCAAAGTTAATGTCACTCCAAGACAGTCCGCATACCTCTCCAAGTCTAAGACCTGTGTAGTACGCTATCTGTACCGGCAGGACAGCAGGCTTGTTTCTTTCTTCCAGATACTCCATAAGCGTTTGATACTGCTCTGGTGTAATCGGGTTGATAACCTCTGCATCCTCATCATTATCAGAAAACAAATCCACATCTTCCTCGGCTTTCCTACGCATTACCACATACTGCATTGGATTGAATGTGATGTACTGCTTTGGAAAGACTGCAAATCGGAAGGACTGTTGCAGGACTGCGTGGAAAGAACGGATATAGTCGATGGTGTAACCCTTTGACTTAAAATTTCCTTCCTCACCGCCAAATGCAAGTAAATCCATAAACTTCTGCAAATGCTCCGAAGTGACTGTCTTTAGTTTTCTGTTTCCGATTGGGTGTTGTTTAATCCTGTTTACTGCCTGTAAATAGTTACCGACTGTACCGTTGCTAAGTGAACCCGTTTTCAAATCTTCCTCTGCCCATACATCTAGCATCTGTCCGAGTGTGAGGTTGTCCGCTTTGGCTAGAAATTTCTTTGCGTCATAATCCTCCATAGCCTTGCGTAACATTTTCTCTGTCTCTGATTTGCTCTCCGTACCTGCAAATTCTTTCTGAACCAAGTTACCACTTGCATCCTCCACATAAAAGCGGTAGTACCATTTCTTGCCTTTCTTCCTTACAGAACCTTTTGCCATAATCGTTTCTCCTTTCGATATCGGCAATCGGAACTGGTGAAATGCTTCTTGCGTGTAAGTATATCATAGCTCCGTCTGCCTATCTATACCGAATCGGGATCTTTTTCTGATAAAAGATTGGCTAGTCGATTTTTCGCTGTCTCAGGATTCTTAGAATACAGTCTTACAATATCGCCCATATCGTTCAATGCGTTGACGGTGTGGGTGATTTCTCTAAGGAACATAATCTCATTGTATTCCTTATTGGATTCAAACCCCATTGTCTGGGCGAGCATTTTGTTATCTGTATTTCCTTTGAAATTCTTACAAGCGAACTGGAACGAATCCACGAACAGCTCGTATTCCCGTAACATCAGTAGTAGCAGGTCTTTGGAAAAATCACTTTCGGACTGTTCCATATCATAAGGGAGCTTATTCAGAATGGAAGTCATCACATCACGAATCTGTAATTCTCTTTTATCCGTAATGTCTGTTTCGTATTCGTCCGTCTCACCTTTCAGCCATTCCACAGATACATGAAGTGCATCTGCCAGACCTTCTAAGGTCATTTTCTTGGTGTTATCAATCGTTCCTGCTTCGTATCTCTGAATGGTTGAGGCTGTCACGCCCATTTTTTCAGCGACATAAGGCTGGTTCAATCCTAACTCCTGTCTACGGCTTTTTGCTCTGCTACCGATTGTCTTTCGCAATTCTTTATCTTTTAACATACTTGCGAACCTCCTTTTTCGGTATGTCATTACTATACCACATAACACGATATATTGCAATACGCAATTCTATAAAAGATGATAGAATTTCGTAAGGCTTGACATAGCGTTATAAAAGATATATACTTTAATCAGAATTGCGTAACGCAAGTTTTAAAAAAGGCTAATCCTTTCTTCAAAAAGGAACATCCTCTGATATACAAGACTTGTAATCCTACGCAGGAATGAGGTGATCGAATGACAGAATTAAAGTTTGCTCTCTCCATTGAAGAAGCTGCCGACTATACAGGTATCGGAAGAAACACTCTTAGAAATCTTGTGGAATGGGAAAAGCTGCCTATCCTTAGAGTGGGAAGAAAAATCTTAATCCGCAGGGAACGATTAGACGAGTTTCTGATTCTCAATGAGGGGAAGGATTTACGAGACAGACACGCAGTAAAAGCGGTCAAGGGAACAATGAAAAATGAATAAGGGACAGTCCTAAGACCATCCCTCTGGTATGTATCTGACTAAAAGCCATGATATACCTACACGCAAATAGATTATATCACGGACAAGTCCTCAGATACAACCAGAACTTTTGGAAAATGAGGACAAGATGGATGTGAATGGGTGCAATCGTCCACCCAGTTATAGCTTGTTGGTAGGACAAGTCCACCCAAGATGCAAAAGGTGTTATGAATAGTCCACCCAAGCCAGAAAATGAAGTGGGTGCAACCATCCACCCAAGTGAAGCCGACTGGTAGGACAAGTCCACCCAACTTACAAAAAGTGCTGTGAGAAGTCATACCAAGTGTAGCTATGAAAAAAGCTGTCCGACCTATGACAAAAAGTGTACGCTACTATGATTTTGAGTGTCCAATCTATGGGGTACATTTTCAAAGAGTTAATAGTAAAAAGCTCTATTAAAATCAAAATGTAATAAAACAATGCACTATTAAAAATGAAATTTAATAGGAACTTTTACTACCACTTCCTTGCCAGACACAGTTTAAAAGTAAGCGAAGTAACACAATGCTATTGTCAGGGCAAAAATGCTAACGAATCGTGCTATTGTTTTTTCGATTTTAATAGCAGACTTCTACTGTTTCTACGGTTTTTGCTAAAAAGTCTGAATAATAGAACAATGCTATTGTTAAGGCAAAAGTGCTAACGGATTCGTCTATTGTTTCGCTGATTTTCATAGCAATCTTCTAGCATTTCTGTTAAGAAAAGGGAGTGCCGGATACGGCACATAAAAAGTGTGCCATTAAAGGCACAAAATTAGGTGCTGAGGGAACAGTTACAGCTAAAAGTGAACTTCATAAGCAAGCCCTCGGCGTTTGAGAGCGAAATACACCCATCGCACAAAACTTCGTTTTGTACTCTGTGTATTTCGCTCTGCGAGGCTTAGCCGCCACAAGGCGGATGTGTTCGCAAGACGAGTGCCTATGCACTCGCTCACAGGGAAAGTTTACTACTCACATCTCATCTATCTTATCTGTCCTCTTTTCCAAAATCAAAACTGGGAAAGGAGGAAATCGCTATGCCAAGAAATTCATTTGTGCAGATGTCAAAGCTCCATAATGTTCGTGGAAGAATCTATTATATCTCCAGTGACAAAAAACAGGAAAATCTCTATGCGGTATATGAAACCACAGACCGAAAATTTTGGACAGAACTTGCCAAGTGCAATCAGGCAGAATTTAAGAAAAGCGGTACAGAGGGAAAATGTATCGAAGCAAGAGAATTTATCATTGCCCTGCCGGAATCCTTTGTGGATTATCCGCCAGACGGACTATTAAAATATATGACGGATAAATTCAAAAGTCGGTATGGTGTTGATTGTATTGCAGCACTCCATCATAACAAACGAAAGACGAATTATCATATCCATCTTATCTTTGCAGAACGAAATTATCTTGACGAACCGATAGAAAAGATTGCCACCAGAAATATGTTCTATGATGAGAAAGGTAATCATGTTCGTACCAAGAAAGAAATCCTAGACGAGAATGGAACTATCCGTAAAAGGTGTAAGGTGATCAAGAAAGGTGAGGTCTACGAAAGACAGATGTTTACCATCAAGGACGCTCGCTTTAAGCAGGAACATTTCTTAGATGAGGTCAAGGTATTTTATACCGATGTCATCAACGGACTTGTCAAAGATGAGAAAGAAAAGCTGTCTGCATTCAAGCGTGGGGATGTCTATCTTGCCACTAAGAAAATCGGTAAGAACAATCCAAAGGCAGATAAGATTACACTCAATAATAAGGTCATACAGGACTGGAATCGTACTGTGGATCACGCTTTGGTATCGGGGATGGAGCGAAAGGAAATCTTAAAGGTAAAGCAGGAACAGATTTCAACTCCGATTAAGGAATCCATTCACAAGTATGGCAATCATCCGGAGCTTTTGTTTATGATTATCTTTCGGGCAATCGAGCTGTTAAAAGAACTCATAAAGTTGCTGATACAGAAACAGGAACAACAGAAAGCCAGAATCTCCGACCTTATGGAGCGAAGAAATGAAAAACAAGAGAAACAACCAGCTCCATCCGTTACACAGACAGACAATCAGACAATTCCTGCTGTGACCCAACCATTCAAAGCACCTGCTACTACTACCGCAGAAAAGACCGTTATTCCGCCAAGACCAAGAATGTCTGAGCTGGCACACGATTATGAGATGCGACTTGAAGAGATTATGGAGAAACTTAAACGACAAAACAGAGCCATTCATACGCAGGAAGTGAAAAAAGACCTTATTGACGAGGATTTGAAGAACTGTACAGGATTATTCCAAGGAAAGAAACGAAAGGAATTGCAGGCACAGTCTAACAAATACGCAGAAACGATTAAGATTATGAAGCAGGGATTATCCCATATCGTGCAGGATTACAAATATCCAACGGTAGATGCGTTCCTGCAAGTCTATAAACAAGGCAAGTCCGAGTATGAATCCTATGTCAAAGCAAACAAGGAATGGAACTCCAAGTATGGAGAAAACTCAATCCATCGAAAGCTGGCAGAAAAACAGGC